>JAFRUW010000127.1 GCA_017438675.1 Oscillospiraceae bacterium
ATCGTTCTCCCTGTTTTAACGGTTTTGTTTTATTCTATATCATTTCCGCGTTCAGCAGTTCGCAGTACATCATCTCATCCTCGTAATAGGTGTTGAATACGCCGGTGACGGTGATGACAGTGCCAATCTCCGGGAAATCGTCAGGGTACTCGTGCTCTCCCGCAAGCTGGAACTCGATTCCCTGAGAACAGCATGCCGTGGCATCGGAGATGATGCAGGCGTAATAGTTTCTCTCCGCGGTCTGATAGATGGTAAAGGGACCGCTCATTTTTACGGTCTTGCCCATGTAGTCATCGGGGTTTGTGACCATATTATAGACCTCGGAATATACCATTGTGCTGCTGAGAACTGTAAGATCCACATCGTATTCTTTTCCTGTATCAGCAACCTCGGGTTCGGATTCTGCGTTGGTTTTTTCAACGGATGAATTGGTGACAGTCTCGCTGTTTTCTCCTGCAGTTTCTGCGGTTCCGGGCTCGGAGGCGGTATTCGTTCCCGCAGAGCCGGAGCTGCAAGCGGTGGAAAAAAGCAGGCAAACCGCCAGAAGCAATAACAGTAGTTTTTTCATTCTTTTGCACCTCCCGATACTTTACCGATAACTGTAAAGATCAGGAACGCGAATATATCCACCACAACTATGGTGGAGCCTACGGGGGTGCCCGCCAGTATGGATATGATTATTCCCAAAGCGGAACAGCACACCGACATTATTGCGGAGCAGATGGTGACGCTTTTAAAGCTCCTGAACACACGCATGGCGGAGAGGGCGGGAAATACCACCAGGGCCGAGATCAGAAGGGAGCCCACAAGATTCATCGCCAGCACGATTATCACGGCAACAACAACGGCGATAAGGAGGTTGTAGAGCCCGGCATTTGTCCCGGTTGCCCGGGCAAAGCTCTCGTCGAAGGTGACGGCGAAAATCTTGTTGTAAAAGAATATGAATATGGCCACAACAAGTACGGACAGTATGACGGAGATCCACACCTCTGTTTTCGTCAGCGTCAGGATCGAGGTGGAGCCGAACAGAGTGGAGCACACGTCGCCGGACAGATTGCTGGACTTGGAAAAGATGTTCATGAGCAGGTATCCGATGGCCAGAGCGCCTACCGAGATCATGGCAACGGCGGCGTCGCCCTTTATCTTCGCGTTTTGTCCGGTGCGCAGAAGCAGCACGGCGCTGACAATGGTGATAACAAGGATAAGGGGCATTTCATTTGTCATTCCCAGGACCGCCGCAATGGCCATGGCTCCGAACGCCACGTGGGAAAGACCGTCCCCGATAAAGGAAAACCGCTTGAGCACAAGGGTAACGCCCAGAAGCGACGAGCAAAGGGCGATGAGCACGCCTACAATAAGGGCGTACTTTACAAAGGGATACTGCATATAGAGCGACAGCTTTTCAAACAATTCAGTCATTCGCTCCACCGCCTTCCAGGAATCCCCGGGCCGGGGCACTTTTCACATAATCTTCCTTTGTTCCGAAAAACACATCCCGCCCGATATGGAGAATGCGGTTCGCGTACTTTACCGCGGCGCCAATGTCGTGTGAGATCATGATGACGGTTATCCCGTCGTCCCTGTTCAGCGATTCAATAAGAGCGTACATCTCCGCCGTGACCTTCGGATCAAGTCCGGAGACAGGTTCGTCAAGGAGCAGCATTTTCCGGGTGGCGCAAAGGGCCCTTGCCAGAAGGACGCGCTGCTGCTGGCCGCCGGAAAGCTCCCGGTAACAGCGCTTTGTCAGGCTGGTCAGACCCATCTTTTCAATTTTGTCTTTTGCCAGCCGCTTTTCTTCCTTGCTGTAGAAAGGGCGCATACCCATTCTGTTCCCGCAGCCGGACAGAACGATCTCCCAGACAGACGCGGGGAAATCCTTCTGCACAACGGTTTGCTGGGGAAGATAACCGATCTCGCTCTGCTTCAGCCCGTCCCCTGTCACGACCTTGCCGCTGATTGGGGCCTGCAGACCCAGGATCGTTTTCATAAGGGTGCTTTTTCCGGAGCCGTTTTCTCCGACAATGCACAGATAGTCGCCGGATTCGATTTTGAAATTCAGCCCGTGAACTATCTCTTTCCCGTCATATCCCAGGGAAAGATCTTCACATGTGAGTAATGCCATATCGTGTGTTGACCTCCTGTCCGGTTCTCAGCCGGTGGATTACATTTTGTTTAATGAGCTGACGATCAGCGTCCCGTCTTTTGTTGTACCGGAAACCGCAACAAGGGTTCCGATGGCCGGGAGCTCACCGTCCCAGGTGAAACCGATCTCCCAGGAATCGTCATAATAGGGGTCTTCCAGGGTATTCATCGACGCGATCCGGCCGTAAGCCAGGAACTCCTTGTTCACGAAGGAGTCGGGAAGATTCATAATGTTGTACATCTGAACGCGCTCCAGCGTACAGCTCATGGACAGCATATCCAGCTCGGCGGACTGTCCTGAAAAGGCCGTTTCCGTCTTGATCCGGGCGTCCTTTATCCAGTACCCGTCCAGGGCGTTTGCGTCGGAAACGAACGTACCCGTCACGGTCACAAGGGAGCCCGTGGGAGGAAGTGTCTCTCCCTCCGCGGGCACAAATTCCCACTGCCAGTCACAGCATCTGGTCTGGTCGTAATAGCCCCAGACGTAGTAGCGATCCCGGTTGTTGTAGGCGTCGTAAACAGAGGCAAAAACGCCTTTTTTCTCAAATTCGGTGCCGTCGACCTCTTTGCCGTAATCCTGATAAAAAACATTCTGATACAGGACATACTCGTCCTGACTGAACTGTTCCGGGCGCGTCCCGGAGCTTTCCTCACCGGTGGATTCCGCTGCTTCGTTTTTTGACGGGCTGCCGCCGCATGCTGTACAGCTTATGAGCATCGCCGCGGAAAGTAAGCATAATAAAAACGTTTTTACTCTCTTTACATTCATTTTCAATACCGCCTTTTTAATCGATTATTGTATAAACGATGGGGCTCATTTCAGCGCTTCTTTAAGAACTTCCAGGTTCTTTTCCATTATCGACAGATACGTGGCGCCGTTTTCAACGTCCTCCGACGTGGTGGACTGCATGGAATTAAGGGAAAGGATCGCCTGATCCTTTGATTCTGTTGTGTCTCTGATGGTCTGGGCGATCTTGCCGTCCGATTTTTCGATCTGCATGATGGCTTTAAGGCCCAGCTCGTCCGCCTTGTTAGCTAAGAACATGATGGTCTCAAAGCTGGCCTCTGTCTCGGCGGAGCAGCCGGCAAATGCGGCGTAGTAGTCAAGGCCGTAATCGTCGGTCATGTATCTGAAGGGGAAGCGGTCGCCGAAGAGCAGTGTCTTTGTGCCCGCACTGTCCGCCGCAGCCTGATATTCGGCGTCCAGAGCGTTCAGCTTCTCGATATACGCCCTGCTGTTGGCTGTATAGACACCCTTGCCCTCGGGGTCGATCTCACATAGCTTGTCGGTCAGGTATCCGCACACCTTTACGGCGTTTTTGAGGGAGAGCCACACATGCTCGTCGTACTCGATCTCTTCCTCTTCGCTCTCTTCCTCCTCGGCCTCCATGCCCTCCTTGACCTCTTCCTCCTTGACCGTGTCGCCAAGGACCTCCATGAGATTGATGACTGCCATGTCGGGGTTCACGGATTCCTTGAGGGCATCCTCGACCCACGCGTCGGACTCACCGCCCACGTAGACAAACATGTCGCAGGCGGATATATTCACCATATCCACGGCGGTGGGATTGTAGCTGTGGAGATCAACGCCGTTGTCAAGGAGCATGGTGATGTTCGCCCTGTCCCCTGCTATCTCTCTCACCCAGTCGTATTCGGGAAAGATGGTGGTTACGATGTTCAGCCTGCCGTCCTCCGCTTTGCTCCCGCTGCCGGTACCGCAGCCGGTGAGGACTGACGCAAGCATGATAAGAGCGACAAGTAATGTAATTATTCTTTTCATATATACCTCCATGTCAGATATTCATTTTAAGAAACAAAAAGCAAGGAGAGCCGCCCACGGCAAAATGGGCAGACAAACCCCTTGTTCAAAGCGATCTTAATTGAGAAGTCTGACCTTTAACGAAAACGGGGTTGCTTTAACTGCATGGGTGACCGCCGGAAGAGAATACATCAGGATGATCCGGGAGATCAGGATGACAGCAGCCGCCATGAGCACAGAACCCGCCGTTCTGAGAGTGTTTTCACAGGCGGCGATGACAGCGCAGACGGGGCAGTCCTCGCCTATACAGTCGTGATCCGCTTCAAGTGTAATGAAAGTGAGAGAGAGGACTATTGAAACGGCAAAAATAACGGCAAGTATCACGGCCGCTGTTCCGAATTGCTTTTTCATTTGTCTCCCTCCTTTCACGGGCCTGGTATCGTTTATTTGTTGCTGCAGGCTTCGCATAAGCCGTAAAGCACGGTGTCTCCCTTGTCGATAGTGAAGTGATCCGTCCGGGACAGGGCCTCCACAAGGGCGGCTGTGCCGCTTCCGCTGGCGTGGTATGTCTTGCCGCAGCCCTTGCAGGACAGATGGACGTGGTTTTTGCACTCCGCCGCGTCGGTAAAGCGGTAATAGACCTCCCGCTGACCGTCCAGCTTGTGCTTCGCTATCCGCCCCTCGTTTTCAAGCTCCGCCAGATTGCGGTAGATGGCGCTCTTGCTTATGCCCTGAGGCTCAAGGGCATCGGCCATCTCCTGAGCGGAAAGCAAACGGTCCTTGTTGTTTTCCAGATATGATATAAGCGCCCTGCGCTGTTTTGTCACATATTTTGCCACGGGGAACACCTCAATTTGCGACTGATTGCAAATTGCAGTATAGCACAGCCAAATCACTATGTCAACACATAATTGCCGACGTTGTATTTTGATTCCGAAAATGATATTATATAAGCATAAGACCATAAAAACGCGAGGGAACCCATATGAAATGCACCCTTTGCCCGCGGAAATGCGGGGCTGACAGAGAATCGAATATGACCGGCGTATGCGGCGTCCCGGCGGAACCCGTTGTGGCAAGGGCCGGGCTTCACATGTGGGAGGAGCCCGTTATCAGCGGTACCCGGGGGGCGGGGACGGTGTTCTTCTCCGGTTGCCCGCTAAAGTGCGTATTCTGCCAGAACTATGAGATCAGCACAGGCGGCTTCGGAAAGCGGATCACCGTCGGCCGCCTGCGGGAGATCTTTCACGAGCTTATAGACGCCGGCGCCCACAACATCGACCTTGTGAACCCCACCCACTTCACTCTGCCCATCCTTCAGGCGCTGGAGGGCGAAAAGCTGCCCGTGCCTGTCATTTGGAACAGCGGCGGATATGAGTCCCCGGAATCCCTGCGGCTTCTTGAAAACAAGGTTGACATGTTCCTTCCGGACATGAAGTATGC
>JAFRUW010000128.1 GCA_017438675.1 Oscillospiraceae bacterium
ACCCTTGTACCTGAGGATCTCGTTCTCCTCTTCCACCAGTTCCTTCATCTGCTCGATAAAATATGCCTTGATCTTTGTAAGCCCATGGAGCTCCTCAACCGTAGCTCCCTTGCGGAGAGCCTCATACATAATGAACTGGCGGTTGCTTGTGGGATAAACCAGAAGCTTCAGAAGCTGTTCCTTTGTCATCTTGTCGTAGCCGTTTACAAAGCCGAGACCGTAGCGCCCGTTCTCAAGACTGCGTATAGCCTTCTGGAAGGCCTCCTTATATGTCTTGCCGATGCTCATGACCTCGCCCACGGCGCGCATCTGAGTGCCCAGCTTGTCCTCAACGCCCTTGAACTTCTCGAATGCCCAGCGTGCGAACTTGATTACCACATAGTCGCCGTCGGGAACGTACTTGTCAAGAGTGCCGTACTTTCCGCAGGGGATCTCATCAAGAGTGAGGCCGCAGGCCAGCATTGCGGAAACGAGAGCGATGGGGAAGCCCGTCGCCTTGGAAGCAAGCGCGGAGGAACGGGATGTACGTGGGTTGATCTCGATAACAATGATCCTGTCGGACTTCGGATCGTGTGCAAACTGAACGTTTGTGCCGCCGATAACGCCGACTTTGTTCACGATGCGGTAGGCCTGCTCCTGAAGGCGCTTCTGAATGTCCTCGGAAATTGTGAGCATTGGCGCGGAGCAGAAGGAATCGCCGGTATGGACGCCCATGGGATCGATATTCTCAATGAAGCAGACAGTAATAAGGTTGCCCTTAGCGTCGCGGACTACCTCAAGCTCCAGCTCTTCCCAGCCGAGAACAGATTCCTCAACCAGGACCTGACCCACGATACTTGCCTGAAGGCCGCGGGCGCAGACTGTTTTAAGCTCTTCCACATTGTATACCAGGCCGCCGCCTTCGCCGCCCATGGTGTATGCGGGACGGAGAACTACGGGGTAACCCAGTCTGTCGGCAATGGCGAGAGCCTCGTCAACACTCTCGGCGATCTCGCTTCTTGCCATCTCCACGCCGATCTCATTCATGGTCTGCTTGAACTCCATACGGTCCTCGCCGCGCTCGATAGCGTCCACCTGAACGCCGATGACCTTGACGCCGTACTTATCCAGTACGCCGGCCTTGGCAAGCTCGGAGCAGAGATTGAGGCCTGACTGGCCGCCCAGATTGGGAAGCAGAGCATCAGGACGCTCCTTTTCAATAATCTGGGAAAGACGGTCCACATTCAGGGGCTCAATATATGTCACATCGGCAGTCTCGGGGTCGGTCATAATAGTCGCGGGATTGGAGTTTACAAGGACTATCTCATAGCCGAGATTTTTAAGGGCCTTGCACGCCTGAGTGCCGGAATAGTCGAATTCACACGCCTGACCGATAATGATCGGGCCGGAACCGATTATCAAAACCTTATGAATGTCGTTACGCTTCATGCTTCATATTACCTCGCAGTCTCACAATTTGTCCCGGTCCCCGAAGGAAGGCCGGAACATGCAGTCTCATAATACAGTATTCTCTAACAGGTTATTTTAACAAGTTTACCTTTAAAAGTCAAGAATATGAGAATTATCATCCCTGTGATTATCCGACAAAATTATGATTAAATATACGCCCTCTGCGGTATAAAAAGCCGAAATCAAAAGCCCGACGCTCTCCGACAAAAGCGACGGGCCAGTTGATTATCTTGTTTTCAGCATTCTCAGGGAATTGAGTATGGCGATCACTGACACTCCCACATCGGCAAATACCGCGAGCCAAAGGTCGGCATGGCCCAAAGCGCCGAGGAGCATAACGGCAAACTTTACACCCAGCGCGAATACTATGTTCTCCCTCACGATCTTCACGGTCTTTCTCGCAATATTTACGGTAACAGGTATCTTGTTAAGGTCATCGTCCATTATCACGATATCCGCCGCCTCAATAGCCGCGTCGGAGCCCATGCTGCCCATGGCGATACCTACATCCGCCCTGGCGAGAACCGGCGCGTCGTTTATTCCGTCGCCCACAAAGGCAAGGGTACCGTCATCACGCAGCAGCTTTTCAACCTCCGCTACCTTATCCCCCGGAAGAAGCTCCGCATGATAACCGTCCAGTCCCAGCTTTTCGGAAACGCTCTCCGCGGCTTCTTTTCTGTCGCCTGTGAGCATGACGCACTTGGCGCCCGCTGCCCTGACAGCGCTTACCGCCTCCATAACTCCATCCTTCACCGTATCGGAAATGACGATATATCCCAGATATTCATCCTTTCTGGCAACGTGAACCACAGTGCCTCCGCTGGAGACCTGGTCAAATGCCACGCCGCTGTCGGCCATGAGCCTGCCGTTTCCGGCAAATATGAGCTGTCCGTCAATATCGGCCGCAACACCTTTTCCGCTCAGCTCTTCCGCATTCCTTACGCGGTCAGTCTGAGGGGATCTGCCGTATGCCTCCTGTATTGACAGCGCGATAGGATGATTTGAATACGCCTCGCACAGAGCCGCAAGCTCAAGAAGCTCATCGGACCGCATACTTTTCGGCACGATTTCCGTCACCTTGAATACGCCGTTTGTAAGGGTGCCGGTTTTGTCGAACACCACGGTGCCGAGCTTCGCCATCTCCTCAAGGTAATTGCTCCCCTTAACGAGGACACCGGCACGGGAGGCAGCGCCTATACCGCCGAAAAAGCCCAGCGGAACGGAGATCACCAGAGCGCAGGGACAGGATATTACGAGGAAAATACAGGCCCTTTTGATCCAGTCTCCCCAATCACCCCCCGCTGCAAGGGGAGGGATGACCGCAAGGAGCAGTGCCAGAATCGTTACAACAGGGGTGTAGTATTTTGCGAATCTTGTGATAAAGTTCTCGGTTTTTGCCTTTTTGCTTGCGGCGTTTTCCACCAGCTCAAGTATGCGGGTGACGGTGGAATCCTCGAAGGCCCTGATGACCCGTACTTTGAGAATACCGCTTCCGTTTATGCAGCCGCTTACGATGCTGTCCCCCGGGGCGACACGCCTCGGTACGGACTCGCCCGTCAGCGCAGCGGTGTCAAGCATGGACTCCCCTTCCGTGACGACGCCGTCAAGAGGCACCCGCTCACCGGGCTTTATAACGATAACACTGTCGATCTCAACGTCGTCCGGATCCACCTGGACAAGCTCCCCATCCTCCTCGATATTTGCGTACTCGGGAACGATGTCCATCATGTCTGAAATGGACTTTCTTGATTTGCCCACGGCATAGCTCTGGAACAGCTCGCCCACCTGGTACAGCAGCATGACTGCCACAGCCTCTGTATACTCACCTATGGCAAAAGCGGCGACGGTGGCGATGAGCATGAGGAAGTTTTCGTCAAACACCTCGCCGTGACTGATGTTTTTGACCGCCCTTGCTATCACGTCGTACCCAACTATGATATAGGGAACGAGGAACAGCAGGCACTCTATTGCTTTATACGGCAGCTTTTCAAGGGCTCCCGCAAAGTGAAGCACAAGAAGCAGTATGTATATGACGCCCGCCGTTATGATCCTGTACAGCGTCTTCTTCTGCTTACCGCTCATCTGATTATTACGCAGTCAGGCTCCACCTTGGCGCAGACTCTCACGACCTCGTCCAGTATCTCCTCAAAGCGCCCGTCATCGGCGTCAAGCACCAGCTTCTGGGTCATAAAACTCACGGATGCGTCGTTCACGCCGGAAATCTTCTTTATTCTCTCTTCCATTTTCGCGGCGCAGTTGGCGCAGTCCAGATCCTGTAATTTGAATTTTTTCTTCATGAGGCGTTCCTCCTCTTTTTAATATGAACAGTTGAACCACCGTTCAATTCTATTTTATTCCTGCCGGCCTGTGTTGTCAAGCATTTTTCTGCAAAAATATAAATTATTCGCGCTATTGCTTTTTCCCTTTTCTTCTGATATAATGCCGTCGGAGTTTGAACGGGTGAGTTCCTGCCGTAAGTCAGGCAGAACTTGGCTGTTTTTTTTGTGAATTGCGAGGTGATGCTGACATGGCAAAAAAGAATACCCAATTCAAGGGCGTTGTAATGCTCCTCCTCACAGCTCTTATATGGGGCTCCTCCTTCGTTGCCCAGAGTGTGGGCATGGAGACCATAGAGGCCTTCACCTTCAACGGAATAAGAACCCTTATGGGCGCTGCGTTCCTTTTGCCGTTTATTCTCATAAGGGACAGGGTGACGGGAAGGAAAATGACAGCCGAACAGCTTGAGGCGCGAAGGGCCCTGAACAGGAAGACCGTAAAAAGCGGGCTGATCCTGGGACTTGTATTTTGCGTCGCCTGCAACCTTCAGCAGTTCGCCTTCTACTATTCCACCTCCGGCAAAATTGCTTTTGTCACGTCGCTTTACATGTTTTTTGTGCCGCTTTTCGGACTCATCTTCGGAAAACGCGTGTCGGCCGTCACGTGGGTATGCATAGTATTCGGATTTGTAGGCCTGTATTTCTCTGCATAAACCCCGGCGACATAGGGGCTGTCAATAAAGGCGATATACTTACTTTCCTGTGTTCCGTCTTCTACGCGGTGCACATCCTCATGGTTGAGAAGCTTGCCCCGGATGTGGACGGAGTAAAGCTCTCCTGCGTTCAGTTTGTCGTGTCCGGCTTCATATCCTGCATTCTCATGTTCATTTTTGAAACACCGAGACTCGATTCGATCCGTATCGCCCTGGTTCCCCTCCTCTACTCCGGCATAATGAGCTGCGGTTTCGCCTACACCTTCCAGATCGTCGGTCAGAGATATACAGAGGCGACTATCGCGTCCCTGCTCATGTGTATGGAGTCTGTCTTCGCCGTACTGGCGGCGGCAATTGTCCTCCATGAGCGCATGACTCCGAGGGAATCCCTCGGCTGCGTCATCATGTTCACGGCAGTGGTGCTGTCGCAGCTTTCGGATCAGATAATGACATGGATCAGTAACAAAAAAGCAAAAAGAGCTGAAGAATAACAAGACGGCCCCCGGAAGGCAGATTACTGTCCTGAATTCCGGGGGTCGGTTTTTAACCTTCGGCTCTGTTTTATCTGATCAGTTATCAAACAGCGACTGTTCCATTACGTCCAGCCCCAGATGCCTGTAGGCCTTGGGAGTTACGCATCTGCCTCTCGGTGTGCGGGTGAGGAAGCCCTGCTGCATAAGGTAGGGCTCATACACATCCTCGATTGTAACGGCCTCTTCGTTTATGGTGGCAGCGATGGTCTCAAGGCCCACGGGGCCGCCGTTGTAGTTCTCTATAATGCTTTTAAGGAGCCGCCTGTCCACGGAATCGAGGCCGGAACCGTCGATCTCGAGCCTCTTAAGGGCGTGATCCGCCGCCTCCCGGGTAATGACGCCGCTGCCGTAAACTTCCGCGAAATCCCTGACCCTGCGGAGCAGCCTGTTGGCGATTCTGGGGGTGCCCCTGCTTCGCGAGGCGATCTCATAAGCTCCGTCGGGATCTATCTCGACACCCAGTATCCGGGCCGATCTCGTAACGATCTCTTTAAGCTCGTCTGGGGTATACAGCTCCAGCTTAAGCTCGATGCCGAACCTGTCACGGAGAGGGGACGAGAGCTGACCGGATCTTGTGGTGGCGCCCACAAGGGTGAAGTTCTTAAGCTCAAGACAGATTGACGACGCCGAAGGTCCCTGACCGATAATGATGTCTATCTGCCTGTCCTCCATGGCGGGATAAAGGATCTCCTCCACTGCCCTGTTCATTCTGTGTATCTCATCGATAAAAAGGATGTCATTCTCATTGAGGTTGGTAAGGAGAGCCGCCAGGTCTCTGGGCTTCTCAATTGCCGGGCCGGAGGTTTTCCGCAGGCTCGACCCCATTTCCGCCGCGATGATGGCGGCAAGGGTGGTTTTGCCGAGACCCGGGGGACCGTGGAGCAGGACGTGATCCAGCGGTTCTCCCCTGCGTTTCGCGCCCTCGATATACACTGCCAGGTTGCCCTTCGCTTTCTCCTGCCCGATGTACTCCGACAGGGTGCGCGGTCTTAAATTGAACTCCCCTTCATCCTCCGGAATGGCGGATTTGTTCATGATCTCATGGGATTCGTAAAACTCGTAATTTGTATCACTGAAATCTATTGACATACCTTCACCTTACTTCCACCTTACTTCATCGTATTTCTCAGGACCTGCCTGATGATCTCCTCCACCGTCAGGGCTTCCGTGTCAACCTGACGCATGGCGGCGTTGATCTCCGCCTGACTGTAGCCCAGAACGGCGAGAGCCGCGGCAGCGTCCGCAGTTTTGCTTCCCGCGGCGCCTGCAGCCGGTGAAGCCCCGCCCTTGCCGGACTTTGCGGGGAGCGACATCTCCTTCGAGGTTTTGTCCTTCAGCTCAAGGATTATGCGCTGGGCGATCCTCTTTCCGATGCCCGGAGCTGCTGTCAGCGCCTTTTCGTCCTCTGTAAGTATGGCCATGGCGAGGTTTTCCGGTGTCACCGCCGACATGATGGACAGAGCCGCCTTCGGTCCCACGCCGCTGACGGTCAGCAGCATTTCAAAGCTTCGCCGCTCACGCTCGTCATGGAAACCGTAAATGTCAAAAGCGTCCTCCTTGATGTGACAGTATGTGTAAAGCTTCGCCGGCTTGTTAAGCTCCAGATGGCTCATTGTATGGGTGGTGACGCTTACCTTGTAGCCCACCCCGCCCACATCGATGACGGCGAGGTTTATATCAATATGAGTTACCGTACCGTTTAAATAGTAGAACATGTCGCTTCTCCGTTATGCTGATACAGAATTGATCCCGCGAATCTTGCGTGGCATATTGCGATAGCGAGGGCGTCGGACGCGTCGTCAGGACTTGCCGCCTGCTCCAGCCTCAAAAGCCTCCGCACCATTTCCATGACCTGTTTCTTGTCCGCCCTGCCGTAGCCCGCCACAGCCTGCTTGACCTGCAGAGGCGTATATTCGTACATTGGTATCCCCCTGGTCTCCCCGGCAAGGAGTATCGCTCCCCTGCCGTGGGCCACGGAAATGCCCGTTTTAAGATTTGTATTGAAAAAAAGCTCCTCAATGGCGATAACGTCGGGCTTAAACATATCTATAAGCTGAAGCAGGTCGTCGTAAATCTGCTTGAGCCTTGCGGCAAGGCGCATGTCGGCCGGTGTGGAGATAACGCCGCAGCGCAGCATCGTCTGACTGCCGCCCTCCGCCCTGATAGCGCCGAATCCCACAGTTGCGACGCCCGGGTCTATTCCGAGAATAACCATAAGAAATCACTCTTTTGTCTTCGTTTTTTAGATTATACCACAACTGCATCACTCTTTTCAATAAAAAGTGGCGCACTGACCAAAAAGTCGGTGCACCGCTTTATATTGTTAATTCATTTCATTCAGCGGAAATGGTGTAGTAGTAAACGGGCTGGCCGCCGTATACAACGGAGAGATCCACATTGCCCATTCTGCTCTCCAGCGCCGCGCCGAAGCTGTTGGCGTTGTCCTCATCGATATCGGAACCGTAGAAGATCGTCACAAGCTCCGGATCGAACTGGCCGAGAGCCTCGGAGACCTTGTCGATGACCTCGTCAAGCTCTGTACTGTTGCAAAGGAGCGCACCCTCAAGAAGCGCCAGGTACTCGCCCGCGCTGATGTTCTTGTCGTCAAACACGCTGTCTCTTGCGGCGTAGGTGACAAGGGCGGTGTGGACTGCCTTTGCGGCATCCTTGAACATCCCTGTAAGAATGTCCTCCTCCTGATCCGGGTCAAAGGAGATGAGGGCGGAAATACCCTGAGGAACTGTTTTGGTGGGGATCACAATGACCTTTTTCTCAGTCAGGCGCGCGCACTGCTCCGCCGCCATGATGATGTTCTTGTTGTTGGGGAAAACAAACACGATCTCAGCGGGAGTCCTGTCCACCGCGGCCAGAATATCCTCGGTAGAGGGATTCATGGTCTGACCGCCGGTAACAAGATTGTCGACGCCCAGATCCTTAAATACGGCCATCATTCCGTCGCCTGCGCAGACCGCCACAGTGCCGTACTTCTTTTCCGGAGCCGCGGGCTTCTGAGGCGCGGAGGCGTTCTCCTTCTCGATCATCTCGGTGTGCTGATTGAGCATATTCTCGATCTTCACCGATACGAAGGAGCCGTAAGTAAGTGCCCGGGTCAGAACATTGCCCGGCTCATTGGTGTGGACGTGAACCTTGATGATCTCATCGTCGTCCACCATAACGATGCTGTCGCCGATGCTCATAAGGTACTCTCTCAGGGGCTCGGTGGGATTGGAGTTTTCCTTGTTTACGATAAACTCGGTGCAGTAGGAGAAGTTGATCTCCTCATTGTCGAAATCGGAGAAGCTGGCCTTTTCCTTAGTCTCGGCTTCACTGCCGGTCTCGGATTCAATTGTGTTGCCGCGAATGGCCTCAAGCATACCCTGGAGGATAACTATAAAGCCCTTGCCGCCGGCGTCGATGACCCCGGCCTTCTCAAGGACGGGATTCTGATGGATGGTGTTCGCCAGGGCCTCTTCACCCACGGAGATGACGCCGACCAGGAACTCATCAAAGTCCTCCACCGTCTCGCTGAGCCTTACGGCCTCGTCGCCGGAAAGTCTCGCCACGGTGAGGATAGTGCCCTCGGTGGGCTTCATGACCGCCTTATACGCGGCTCTGACACCCTTCTGAAGGGCTTCGGCAAAATCTTTTGTCGTAGCGGTATCCATTTCCTTGAAGTACTTGCCGATACCGCGGAAAAGCAGGGAGAGGATGACGCCGGAGTTTCCTCTTGCGCCGCGGAGGAGGGCGTTGGCTGTGACCGAGGACGCCGCGCCGATAGATTCCGGCGCGTTCTTTAAAAGCTCGGCGGCGCCGGCGCCGATAGTCAGGCTCATATTCGTGCCGGTATCGCCGTCAGGCACCGGGAACACGTTGAGATCATTTATAGCCTGTTTTTTGTTGTTGATGAGAGCGGAGGCATTAATGACCATTTTGGAAAACTCAATTCCTGAAATAGAATTAATCAACTCATTATCCTCCTGATTTTAAAAACTTACCGAATCGACAAATACGTTGACTTCCTTTATCTGGACGCCTGTGCAGTGAATGACCTTGTATCTTACTTCGCTGATAATGCTGGCGCAGATAACGGGGATGTTTACGCCGTTTTCGACCACGATGTGGAGTTCTATGGAGATGCTGGAATCATCGTTGTAGGTGATATATACGCCCTTGCTCATTGCCTCACGCTTTAAAAGGTGAACAAGTCCGTCACTTGCAGAGCGCATAGCCATACCCTTGACGCCGAAGCAGTTGGTGGCGGCGTCACCGACTAAAGTTGTGAACACACCGGCAGAGATCAGGATCTCGCCCTTTTCATTTTGAAGTTTAACCATGAGCCTCGCTCCTATCTTAAAATATCCGCAAAAGCGGTTCGGTCTTCATGCTAACCGCCGTACCGGTGAAGAAACATAAAGCTGTGATTGTCTTAAACAAGAGAAAGAAAAACCACAGCAAAGCACCGAATATTCGTACGGCGACAACATTATAATATAATTTATGCCAAACTACAAGAGAAATATTCACAAAAAGCGGAGTGGAAAACAGGTCAAAAATGTTATTTAAGACGATATATCGAAAAATTTTCAAATAAGGCTTGCATTTTTTATTTCGATGTGTTATATTCTATGAGCAACAGAAAATTGCATCCGGGTGTAGCGCAGTTTTGGTAGCGTGCTTGAATGGGGTTCAAGAGGCCGCGAGTTCGAGTCTCGCCACTCGGACCAGAAAAAAGGACTTGCTTTTGCAAGTCCTTTTTTCAATGATATAAATCCACTGCGCGGATGATATACCTTGCAGGTATGATATACGCCTGCGGGCGTGAGTGGATTTATATCATATCATACAGCCGCGAAGCGGTTGTATATCACACGGCGAAGCCGTATATCATATTGCCTTGGCGATATATCATTAAACGTCCCCCCTCCACTCACATTTCAATTGCATTTCCTCCCATGTTATGCTATACTGAAATCGTATATAAACTCTGAATATCAGAGCAAAAAACTTACAGGAGGAATAGAAAATGAGGTATGAAATCAAAGGCGAGCCCATGCCGGTCGTGATCTGCCAGCTCGAAGCGGGAGAACCCATGATCTGCGAAAGCGGCTCCATGGCGTGGATGAGCCCCAACATGAAGATGGAAACCGTCGGCGGCGGCGCGGGCAAGGTGTTCGGACGTATGTTCTCCGGCGAGAGACTGTTCCAGAACCAGTACACCGCACAGGGCGGCCCGGGTATGATCGCCTTCGCGTCCAGCTTCTCCGGCTCTATTATCGCCCGGGAGATCCGTCCCGACCGTCCCATCGTCATCCAGAAGAAGGGCTTCCTGGCATCGGAAGCAGGCGTTGAGATGTCCGTAGTCTTCCAGAAGAAGATCGCCTCCGGCCTTTTCGGCGGCGAAGGCTTCATCATGCAGAAGCTCTCCGGCAGCGGCATGGCCTTTATCGAGGTGGACGGCAGCACGGTGGAGTACGATCTGGCGGCAGGTCAGCAGCTTGTGGTTGACACCGGCTACGTGGCAATGATGGACGCTACCTGCACCATGGATGTACAGACCATCAAGGGCGTGAAGAACGTCCTCTTCGGCGGCGAGAGTCTGTTCAATACAATCATCACCGGACCGGGTCACGTTGTGCTCCAGACAATGCCCCTTACAAACCTTGTCAGCACCATCGCGGCCATGCTTCCCAGCAAGTCATAATCAAAACAGCAAGCGCCCGCTGTCAACCGGCAGCGGGCGTATTACGCCAAAAACCAGGAGTGCAAATTATGAACACCTTGATCGAGACTGTGAAAAGCCCCCGCTTTGAAATGAAATACTTCCGCTTCGGCAGTGACGGCGGCGAGCCCGTGGTGATCCTCCCGGGCCTCAGCGTCGGAAGCGTCACTGATTCCGCCGACGCTATTGTATACGCCTATCAAAAGCTGTCCGAATACGACGTGTATCTTTTCGACAGAAGGTCGGACATTCCGCCCGTATATACCATTCACGATATGGCGGAGGACACCGGCGAAGCCATGGACATTCTCGGGATCAGGGGTGCGAAGATCATCGGTGTCTCCCAGGGCGGCATGATCGCCCTTGATATTGCCGTAAACAGGCCGGAGCTTGTTGACAGGCTGGTGCTGGGTTCCGCCGCGTCCCATATAAACGAGGAAATGAAGG
This sequence comes from Oscillospiraceae bacterium, assembly GCA_017438675.1. Taxonomy (GTDB): domain Bacteria; phylum Bacillota; class Clostridia; order Oscillospirales; family Oscillospiraceae; genus SIG495. Next base: position 11,138 of record JAFRUW010000128.1, read on the forward strand.
GGCTGATCTCAAACTGGATCCGTCTCGCCGAAGAGAAGAACGGCGCTGCCGGACTGGTCGGGTCCTTTTCCAGGGCCATTTATACTAAAGAATTCCGCTCGCAGTACAAGGACGCCATCGACGCTATGGCTCAGAACACCGCTGACGAGGATCTCGCGCGGTTCGTAATTCTGGCTAAGGGCATTCTTGATTACGATCTGCGGCCTGAGCTTCATAAGATCAAGTGCCCCGTTCTCGTTCTCGGGGCCCGGAACGACAAGGTTCTGGGCGGTGATTCGTCAGCTGAGCTGGCGGATGCGCTGGGCTGTGAGTCCTATATCTACGACGACTACAGTCACGCGGTCTACGACGAGGCCCCGGACTATCTCGACAAGGTATACAGCTTCTTTAAAAAATAGCCTGTTCCAAAAGGCATTATTAAAGCAGGGGATTTGCGTCCCCTGCTTTATTATTCTTCCGGAACTGACGGTCCGAAAGCCGAATCTTCACTTTTCAAAACGGGAAAGATATGCCTGCTTTTGCCGCTCATCCTCCGCCTCCAGAGACGAGGAATTGTGAACCCCGCCCAGGGATTCCAGATGGTGACGGAACTCATGTCGCAGGATCCCCCGCAGTATCTCCTTTGCTTCTTCGGGTCCCGCATTGGGATGGACCCGGTCAAAGGAGCCCTTGTACATGATGATTTGCCTCATGCCGGAGGAAACCTGATACATTCCCAGTGTGTACAGATCGTTTCCCCGGGAGTAATCCGGGATCACAAACGCCTCCGACACGATCACACCGCCGTTAAGCTCCCGATAGAACTCCTGCGGAAGCTCATCCATAAGCTCCGAAATGATCCTTCTGTATTCTCCGGTGCCGATCATAAATCATTCCGCCTTTCTCACTAATGATACCGGCTAACGGATCTCCCACAGTACCGTCACGGTGTCGGAAACCTCGATATCATCGGGCTCGATATCCATGTCGTAGCTTCCCGCACCCGTCATCAGCGGGGCGTCGCTTTCTTTCGCCATGAGCATCCTGTTCATGGGGCGGACTTCAAAGTTGATCTCGCCCCAGGAGTAATTTATGCTCCGGATTTCCTTCAGTTCAACTCCGGCAGCCTTCGTCAGCACCAGAGCCTTTTCCTTAGCGTCGGCGATTGCTTTGCCCAGGAGCTCGTTTTTCGCAGCCTCCGGGTCCTTAACAGTGTAGCTGAGGCGGAATTCCGGCTTCAGGGAGCTGTTGGCAAGAGCGTACAGCACCTTGCCGAGGCGGTCATTATCCGACTCAAACTCCACCTTCATATGGTGACGGAACCTGTACCCCACAAAGCGCTGCTTGTAAACGTTGTTTTCCGTGTAGCCCTCGTATTCCGTGTCAACATTGAAGCTCAGGGTCTTAAGGTCTGACCGCTCAAAGCCGAAACCGGACAGAAGATCCTTTATTCTTTCGGTGTCCTCCGAGGATCTCCGCAGAGTCTCACCGTATTCGGGACAGGTGCCCTCAAGCGACAGGGTA
>JAFRUW010000129.1 GCA_017438675.1 Oscillospiraceae bacterium
AATGGACGAAAGAGCAACCAAAGGGCTCTGCCCTTTGGAATCCCGTGGTGGAAAACGTTGTTTCCTCCGGTTGCGGGATTGGTTGTGCGAATACGTTGGTACGCAGTCCCTAAACCTTAATAGTCTCTGCGTCTAACCCGCTGATCGCTTACTGCGTTGGTTGTTTTAGTGCGGCGGCTCATAGGCGGGCACAGGGTCCCTCCCTTCTGCGTTTTGAAGCGTTTCTACTTTTAAAACGCACAACAGGGACAGCCGAGGCTGTCCCTGTTGTCGGTAAACAGACGTTTTATGCGTATTCCTCTTGGGGTTCTCCGAGTTCGCTTATGCGGTCCGTCAGGTATTTCCATGTACGCTCGGCTTTCGGGGTGACACGAAGATCGAGGGTGTCGAAGTCGGACTCGTAGTACATGCTGTCACCATCGGCCTTATAACCGACGGAGAGTTCCATGCTGATCTGCAGCCATTCATATTCCTGGGACTGTTTGGTATCGATTGTTCCCAGGCTGCCGTCCTCTATATCGGGCAGCATACAGGTTTCGTACAGCTCCATCGCATCTGCGGGGGCGAGGTTCAAATAGACATCCTGATCGTAAACCCACCCGTAGACATTGACATAGTAGACCGTCTGCTCGTTTACGGGTATGTCGGTGCTCAGTCTGCCCTGCACAGCTTCATCGGAGTTCAGGAGCTCATCCATAAATACAAACACCCTGTCGCTGGGACTGTCCACGAAATATGAGTAGTTTCTTTCCACCTTGCGCCCGTTTTTCAGCGTATATATGATCCTGTAATAATCCCCGGTGAATTCTCCCTCTTCATAGTCGTGCCCGATCAGAAGGGCGTGTATCTCCTCCGCCCTCTTTATATTGTCTTTGTCGGTGAACACCATCCCGGTATCTAAGCTGCAGTCAACCGTAACGGACTCCACTTTATCCGTTTTGGGAATGTACTTCTCCACCCCAAACACATCGTAGTTCACACATGCCATCACCGCGATAATCACAAGGGCGCTGACAATGTAGCCCGGCCATTTCTTGAACACCCGGAAGGACTTGTTCAGGAGCATGGCGGAGCCGAAGTACCCGATGAACGCGCCGATAAGCATACAGACGGTGAGGGGCACCGCCGACGCCCTCTCGCTGAATGCGAAGACGATCTCATAGATTATGAAGCCCAGGGCAAGGGCGCAGAAGAAGGTAAACAGGTACTTGAACACGGGGCGGAGGGCCTTTACGGAGATGAGGTCCGACGCTGTCTCCATGTGGCGCCTGCGGTAGATGAGCAGCCCGATGACCGCAAGGAGCAGGGCGGCGCCGGTGTAGATCAGAAGAACGGGCCATCCCAAATACCGGGCGGTGAGGATCATGCCGTCAGAGGAGCGGGTGGTGACTACGTCGCTCCACAGGGCGTACGCCGGTGTGAGTATGCCGGTATAGAAGTAGTCCGAGACCGTTAATCCCTTCAGCATCATTGCCCCTACGGCTTTTACTAAGAACTCACATATAAAGAGTCCGCAGTTCAGGGCGGCGTACATGAGCAGGAACCCGGCGACGTTGCCCGCCACCACAGCGCAGAATACGGCGATGCTGTAGAACACGACCATCAGAAGGCTGACGATGGCAAACCACTCAAGAAGGGCAGTGAAATCCACATGCCTGTTCGCCGCCATCACCAGCAGGGTCAGAAGGACGATGATCACGTTTGCGGCGATAAACCAGAACAGTCCGGAGAAATAGTTTGTTAAATATATCCCCTCTCTGCGGATGGGCAGACTTGCGTAGAAGTTGCTGCTTCTGCCGTTGAAGGAGTAGATGAAGGTCAGCGCGCCGGCGATCATGCCGGCGGTTATGGCGCCCAGAACGCCCACCTGAGAGGCAACGTTCAGCACCTCGAACCTGAGACTCGCGGAGTCTGCCGGTCCATAGCCGGAGTTCGCAATGCCCACCGGCAATATCAGTATCCACACCACAAGGTACAGCGCCCAGACCGGCCAGTAGCTTGTGAAGGTCTTGAAAAATACCGTTCTGTTAAAGAATGACGTCTTTGATCTCATATGCGGCACCTCCCATCTCATAGATAAATATTTCTTCAAGCGTAAGGGGTATCATGTCGTAGAACACCGGGTTCGACGCCTTGAGGGCCGTCTCCACCTCGTCCATGGTCCCCCGGATGATGACGGTTCTCACTCTGCCGCTCTGTGCCTCGTGGAGGACGTTCAGGTTCTCCGGCAGATCCCCGCCCTCGGGGTAGACGATCTGGACCTTCACGATGTTGTCCTGGAGCTCGGAAAGGGAATGCTCCAGCACCGTTTTGCCCTTGTGGATGATGCCCACGTGGTCGCAGACGTCCTCCAGCTCCCTCAGGTTGTGGGAGGAGACCAGCACCGTTGTTCCCCGCTCGGTGACCTCGCCCATGACAAGGCTCCACACCTGGCGGCGCATCACCGGATCGAGACCGTCCACCGGCTCGTCAAGGATCAGCACGTCGGGGCAGCAGGACATGGCCAGCCAGAAGGCCGCCTGCTTCTGCATTCCCTTTGACAGATGGCGCATGCTCCGCTTTTCATCCAACTCAAAGACGTCACGCAGCTTGTTGTACCTCTCCATGCTGAAATTCGGGTAAACGCCCCTGTAAAAGCGCATCATGTCCCGGATGTTCGCCTGCAGGAAGAAGTACAGATCATCGGGAATATATGCGATCCTGCCCTTCAGGGCGGGATTCTCAAACACCTTTTCGCCGTCGATCATCACCTCGCCGGAGTCCTGGCGGTAAATGCCCGCAAGGTGCCTTATAATGGTGGACTTGCCTGCGCCGTTGGGCCCCACAAGGCCGTATATGGCCCCCTTGGGCACGGTGATGTTCAGCCCGTCAAGAGCCCGGTGGCCGTCGAAGGTTTTTACAACGTTTTGAGCTTTGATCATTTCCGCTCTACCCCCTTTATCCTGTCGTAAAGCTCCCCGGCTTTTACCCCGAGGTACATGAGTTCGCTGGCCGTCTGATCGAATTTTTCCAGCAGCGCGGCCTTTCGCTGTTCCGATACGTCGTTCCTGTTGGCTGCGAAGGCGCCCTTTCCGGGCACGGAGTAGATGTACCCCTCCGCCTCAAGCTCACGGTAGGCTCTCTGGATAGTATTGGGGTTGATGGCAAGCTGCGTCGCCAGCTCCCTCACCGATGGCAGCCGCTCACCCGGCATTATCGCCCCGGATATGAGAAGCTCCCTGTACCCGTCCCTGAGCTGTTCGTATATCGGTCTGGAATCCCTGTAGTTCAAATTGATCAAATCAGAATCCCCCCCTGTCCATAGTGTGTTAACTGTGTTACGTGTCTTAGTACAGTTGCAGTATATCAGCCCCTTCTTCGTTTGTCAATAGGGAAATTTTATTTTTTGAGTAAAATCCGCACTCGGGGCATCACCCCGAGCGGAAGGCTCCTTGTCCGGCAATTATCCCTCAACTCACAAATTGCATTTTCCCCGTCAGTATGGTATTCTATCGGTAATAAAGGAATCTTACACGGAGGTGTGGTATGGACTTTAACGAAATGACCGGGGTGATCGATTCCCCGGAAACTCCGAAGAAAAAGAGACGGTTCCCCGTCGGAACGGTCTTGCTGATACTGGCCCTTATCGGGATCGCTGTGGGAGCGTATTTCCTGATGGTCTCACTGCTCTCCGGCGGCATGTCGTCCTGTGACGGCTTCGGTATCAGGTCGACCGTGCCCTTCGAGGAGATGGAATATGTCCGCCCGGACAAGGAGGCTGTGTTCAAAACAATAGACGACGCCGTTAAATCAGTCACCGCCGACGAGGACAGCTACGCGGATCAGGTGAAGCTCATCCGTGACTATATCATCAATGACTACACCATATACACCATGAACACTCTGGCCATGATCCGCAACTCTCTGGACACCACCGATGAGTTTTACATGGAGGAAATGAACTTTTTCGCGGAGTTTATGCCCCTCTATTACCAGAAGGAGGAGGAATTGTCCGTCGCCTGCGCCCAGTCAAAGCACATGGAGGATTTTGAAGAGGACTGCTACACCCCCGGTTACCTTGAGCCGTACAAATACGGCGGCACCATAACCGACGAGAGTGTTGAGCTTGCCCAGCACACCGAGGAGCTGTCGCTGGATTATCTGACCGAAGCGGCGATCCCCACCGTGATGTGGAATGGCGAGGAGACGCCCCTGTACGATCTGATCGGCGATCCCGAGATCACCGGTGAGGAGTATTACAAACTCTTAAAGGTGTTTTACGACAAATATAACCCAATTTTCGGTGAAATGTACGTTGACCTGGTAAAGAGCAATATGATGCTTGCGGAGGAATACGGCTACGATTCCTTCATTGATTACGCCTACGAAAACTATTACAGGGACTATACCCCCGCAGAGGCGGCGAAGTTCATGGAGGAGGCAAGGGAATACTACGTACCCCTGTTCCAAAAGCTCAACGAGGACGGGCATTACGACGCACAGTACGATTACGCCGAATGCTCCGAGGAGGATCTGGTTTGGCTGCTGAAATCCGTTACCCGGAAGCTGGGCGGAAAAATCAGCTCCGTTTACAGGTACATGGAGAAATACGGCCTGTATGATTTCTCCGTTTCCGACGTGAAGGAGCCCATGTCCTATACCAGCTATCTCTATGACTATGACGCGCCGTTTATTATTCTGGACGCCGTGGGCGACGATACCGATTTTATCGGCGCCGTCCATGAGTTCGGCCACTTTGTTGACAACTATCTGAACTACGGCCGGGACAGCGGTCTCGACTGCAGCGAAACCGCCTCTCAGGGCATGGAATACCTGTCACTGTCATGTCTTGACAGTGTTCTGGGCGACGACACCCGGGATCTGATCTATACAAAAAAGCTTCTGGACTCGGTGGACGTGTTCATATATCAGGGCTATTACAACGCGCTGGAAACAAAGGTCTATTCCCTGGACTACGAGGATGTTACGCTGGAAAACATAAACAGGATAGCGGGCGAGTGCGCCGAGGAATTCGGCCTCAAGGATATGGAGCCCTGGGAGGGCTATTACAGCGTGAGCTGGGTGGATGTGCCCCACCTCTATGACTCCCCGCTGTACATCATCAGCTACTGCGTCTCCTGCGACGCGGCGCTTCAGATCTATGAAATGTCCGTTGACAGTCCGAAAGAAGCCGTAAAAACATACTGCGATCTGGTGGACTGGGACTGGGACATGACCTTTGAGGAAAACCTTGAACGCGTTGGTCTGGAAAGTCCCTTCGCCCAGGGCAGAGCGGAAAAGAGCGCGAAGATAATCGAAGAATACTTTTATAGCTGACGCTTCAAAACAAATCCTGCGATTTGTTTCAGAGACGCCAAACGCTGTTATTCATTTTTGAGATAACAGAAATTATTATTGGGAGAAACAATATGTCAAAGATACTTGTACTGGCGGAGAAGCCCTCCGTCGGGCGTGAAATAGCCCGTGTACTGGGCGCGAAAACCGGAGGAAACGGATACCTTGAGGGGCAGAAATACGTGGTCACATGGGGTCTCGGCCATCTCGTGACCCTTGCCGACCCGGAAAAATACGACAAAAAATACGAGCGGTGGAACATGGAGGATCTCCCCATGCTGCCGGAAAAGCACAAGCTGGTGGTCATAAAGGAGACTCAGGGCCAGTTCAAAACAGTGCAGAACCTGATGAAGCGGCCGGACATCTCCGAGCTTGTCATCGCCACCGACGCGGGGCGCGAGGGCGAGCTTGTGGCCCGGTGGATCATGATCAAGGCAGGCTGGAAGAAACCCGCCAAACGTCTGTGGATTTCATCCCAGACCGACAGGGCAATAAAGGAGGGTTTTAACGACCTGAAGCCTGCGTCAGCTTACGACCCCCTGTTCCGTGCGGCACAGGCAAGAAGCGAGGCGGACTGGCTTGTGGGCCTCAACGTCACCCGGGCACTTACCTGCAAGTTCAACGCCCAGCTTTCCGCCGGAAGGGTCCAGACCCCCACCCTGGCGCTCATCGTCGCCCGTGAGGATGAGATACGGAAATTCGTGCCGGTGCCCTATTACGGCGTGAAACTCACCCTTGACGGGTTTAACGCCACATGGAAGGACAGTAAAGGCGGGGCAAGGATATTTGAAAAGGAAAAGGCGGAGGCCATCGCCGGGAAGGCGGCGGGTAAGACCGGCGTCCTCACATCTGTTGTCAAGACGAAGAAGATGACCCCGCCCCCGGCGGCCTACGATCTGACGGAGCTCCAGAGGGACGCAAACAAAAAGTACGCCTACTCCGCGAAGGAGACCCTTTCCATCATGCAGTCCCTTTATGAAAAGCACAAGCTCCTGACCTACCCCCGCACCGACTCCCGGTACATCCCCGACGACGTGGTGCCCACTCTGCCGGAGAGGCTGCGTTCCGTCATGGTGGACGAATACAAGGGACTGGCCCAGAAGGTTCTGAGCAAAAAGCCCCTGCAGACAAAATACATCGTAAACAACGCCAAGGTCTCCGACCACCACGCCATCATCCCCACTGAGGAACAGCCGGAGCTGTGGCGGCTCACCGGGCCGGAGCGGAACATCTACGACCTTGTTGTGCGCCGTTTTCTTGCCGTCCTGATGCCGCCCTTTGAGTACGAGGAAGTGAAGCTCACCCTCACCGTGGAAAAGGAGACCTTTACAGCCCGGGGCAAGGCGGTAAAAAATCAGGGCTGGAAGGAGGCCTACAACCGATCCTTCGACTTTGAGGAGGAGACCGATGATGAGGACGAGGAGCAGTTCCTTCCCGACCTGCGTCAGGGTGACAGGATGCAGATAAAGTCCGTAAAGCTGACAACCGGCTCCACCGCGCCTCCCAAGCGGTACACCGAGGCGACTCTGCTCTCCGCCATGGAGCACCCGGGGTCAAAGGTGTCGGACAAAGCTCAGGGCAGGATCCTGGAGCAGACCGGCGGTCTCGGCACACCCGCCACCCGTGCGGATATAATCGAGAAGCTGTTTTCAACATTCTATATCGAGCGCCGTGGCAAGGAGCTTGTCCCCACGGAAAAGGGCAAACAGCTCATCACCATTGTGCCTCCCGATCTGAAAAGCGCCGAGCTCACGGCGGTGTGGGAGGATCGTCTGGCAAAGATCGCGAAAAACGATGAAAAGGACGCTCCCTTCATCCGTGAGATGGAGCAGTACGCCTCTCGGCTGGTGACTGAGGTGAAAAACAGCACGGCAAGCTATGTCCACCACAACCAGACCAGGGAAAAATGCCCGGACTGCGGGAAAAATCTCCTGAAGGTGAAGGGCAAGCGGGGCGAAATGCTTGTCTGCCCCGACAGAGAGTGCGGTTACCGCAGGAGCCTCACCCAGACCACCAACGCCCGGTGCCCCAACTGTCACAAGAAGATGGAGCTTCGGGGCGAAGGGGACAACCAGATGTTCGCCTGCGTCTGCGGCTACAGGGAAAAGCTGTCGGCCTTTAAGGAACGCCGGGCCAAGGCCGGGGCCAGCAAGTCCGACGTGCGGAAGTATATGGCGGAGCAGAACAAAAAGTCCGACGCCGCCTCAAATCCCATGGCAGCCCAACTCGCCAAGTGGCTGGAAAACAACGAGTGATAATTCCCATCCCGTAGTAGGGGCGATCATTGATCGCCCGCTTAACTCATACAAATCAGGTGAAAATATGGAACTCACAAACCCGGAAGTAATAAAATATCTGCTGGCGAAAAACGGCTTCAGTTTTTCAAAGGCCATGGGGCAAAACTTCCTCACCGCCGCATGGGTGCCGGAGCGGATCGCTTCCGAATCCGGCATCACGAAAAACGACGGTGTCCTGGAGGTCGGCCCCGGTATCGGCTGCCTGACCCAAGAGCTCAGTCACGCTGCGGGGCGCGTAACGGCGGTGGAGCTGGACAAGCGGCTCCCGCCCCTCCTTGCCGAATCCCTGTCCGGCTGCGGCAATGTGGAGATCGTGAGCGGCGATATCCTGAAGCTGGACATCCCGGAGCTCGTGAAAAACCGTATGGGCGGCCTCACCCCCAAGGTATGCGCAAATCTGCCCTACAACATCACCACTCCCGTCCTCACCGCCCTCATCGATACCGGGCTGTTCGAGACAATAACCGTCATGGTGCAGAAGGAGGTCGCCCTCCGCATATGCGCCGACCCGGGGACGAAGGATTACGGCGCGTTCTCGGTTTATGTAAACTACCACACAGAGCCGGAGATACTTTTCCACGTCCCGCCCGGCTGCTTTATGCCCCAGCCCAAGGTCACGTCCTCCGTGGTGACCCTCCGGCGCAGGGATACAAAGCCCTGGGACATTCGTGACGAAAAGCTCTTTTTCCGGGTGGTGCGGGCGTCCTTCGCCCAGCGGAGGAAAACGCTGGCGAACGGGCTCTCCTCCGCATTCGGTGAACTGGGCAAGGACGGCGTAAGAAGCGTCATCGCGGCCTGCGGCTTCCCGGAGAACATCCGGGGCGAGACGCTGGACATCCCCGGATTCGGGGCGCTGTCAAACGCCGTCGGCGAGAGGCTGAAATGATAATACCGAGAGAGTTTTACGAGCGGGATACCTTGACTGTCGCAAGGGAGCTGATCGGTCAGGTACTGGTGCGAAAATCGCCTGAAGGCGTCACAAAGGGCGTCATAGTGGAGGCTGAAGCATATCTCGGTGAGATCGACCCCGCCGCCCACAGCTATAAGGGAAAGACCCGCCGTGTGCGGGTGCAGTACGAGGGCAAGGGCCTTGCCTACGTCTATATGATCTACGGCGTGCATTACTGCATGAACATCACCACCGGCCCGGCTGAGAAACCCGAGGCGATCCTGATCCGCGCTCTCGAGCCCATTGAGGGGATCGACATCATGGAGCGCCGGCGGGGAACTTCAAGGCTCAAAAACCTCTGTTCCGGCCCCGGCAAGCTGGCAAGGGCCATGGATATCGACATGAATCTCTACGGAACCGACCTGTGCAGTGAGGGTGAGCTGTATCTTGAATACAGCAGACCCGCCGAAGTGGAAGTCTCAAAGCGGATAAACGTGGATTACGCCGGCGAAGCGGCTCATTATCTCTGGCGGTTCACTGAAAAAGGTTCGGAATACGTGTCGGGGAAAAAGAAACAGGAAAAGGCAGGCTGAATAGTCTGCCTTTTAGATTAAGACGCGGGCGGCCGGTGGCCGCCCGCCGACGGCGCCGATTTGGATTACGGACGCACCTGCAATAGAAGGACAATCTGCGATCCAAAGCGTAGGGTGCGATGCCCACATCCGCTCGTGGGAACAGATGACAATTACCGCGGCGTTGAGATGAAAACGCACCATGTCGGTTAACATAAGACAGACAAGACAATCCCCCCGTCGGCGGAGCCGACAGCCCCCTTTACACAAGGGGGCCTGACACTTACCCAACCAAATACGGCAAAAACCGCAAAAGCGGGCGATCAATGATCGCCCCTACGGGTGCGGCGGGTATTAACGTGCGGGTGCAGATAACCGCCAAGCCCGTGTAGGGGAGGGCCTCTGCGCCCTCCCGCCGTCGGCTCCGATTCTGATAACCGCTGCACGGGTAATAGAAGGACAATCTGCGATACAGAATGTAGGGTGCGATGCCCACATCGCACCGTGAGACACCGCACTAACGCAACTGAGCAGGAGCGTTCAGCGGACGATAGACGCATAACCTATTAAGGTTCAGGGATACCGCACTACCGTATACGCACAACCTATTTCACGACCGGAGGAAGCCGTGTTTTCCACCGGGGGTTTCCAAAGGGCAGAGCCCTTTGGTTGCTCTTTCGTCTATTTCTGTCAATACAGAAATGGACCGCCCGCCGCGCAGGCGTAGAACAAATGAAAAAATAAGAATGCAGAATGAAAAATGAGGCGGGTATCAGATAACAAAACCCTCTGAGCAAAACGCTCAGAGGGCTTTTAACATTTTATTGCGCTTCTTTTGCCATCATTTCCTTCACCTTCATGAGTCTCACGAGATTTCCGCGCTCGTTGTCCTCAAGCTTCATGGTAATGTACTTGATGGTGACCCGCATTTCGGGGATCATGACGTATTCAAGGGCGTTGACACGGCGGCGTGTGCGCTCCATCTCATCCGCCAGCATGTCGCAGGTCTTTTCCACCGCCGCCAGCTCGTAGAGCTTTGGCATAAGCTCGTTCATGGAAAGGACCGCGCTGTCCAGCTTTTCGGAGGTGAAAGCGAAACCGTAGGGGAGACTTTCCACCCTGGTCTCCGTCTCACCGATAGAGGGAACGTCAACGCTCATGATATTCTTTGTGCCGCAGTCCGGTTTGTCGCCGGAGGCGGAAACCAGGAGCGCCTCCTCAAGGGAAGCCCTGCCCATCTCTGCCTCGGCCAGCGCCATCTGACCCATGGCCTTTGAAAGAAGGGCCTCGATCTCATCGCGGAGCTCCTTGTTCCGGCGGATGAAGTACATGAACTGCCTTGCCATTTCGTCCTGTTTATCCTTGAGCAGCTTGTGGCCGCGCACGGCTGTGCTGAGACGCTTTTTCGTCTTTGTCAGCTCCATGCGGGTGGTGTTCACTCTACTTGCCACGGTTATTCACCAACCTTGTCCATATACTTCTCAATATACTCCTGATGGATCCTCTTGAGCTCGGTGCGGGGCAGTATCTCAAGGAGCTCCCAGCCGATGGCCAGGGTGTCCTCAATGCTTCTGTCGGTCTCGTAGCCCTGTGAAACGTACTTTTCCTCAAAGACCGTCGCAAACTCCGCATACTTCTTATCCATATCGCTGAGGGCGGATTCGCCAAGAACGACAGCCAGCTCCTTGGCCGTCTTGCCTCTTGCGTAGGCGGCGAAGATCTGGTTCATGGTGTCGGCGTGATCCTCCCTGGTCTTGCCCTTGCCGATACCCTTGTTCTTAAGACGGCTCAGGCTGGGCAGAACGTCGATGGGAGGCTGAAGGCCCTTGTTGTAAAGCTCACGGGAGAGGATGATCTGACCCTCGGTGATGTAGCCCGTCAGGTCGGGGATGGGATGGGTCTTGTCGTCCTCGGGCATGGTGAGGATGGGAATCTGGGTGATGGAACCCTTCTTGCCGTTTATACGGCCCGCTCTCTCATAGAGGGATGCCAGGTCGGTGTAGAGGTATCCGGGGAAGCCGCGGCGCCCGGGAACCTCCTTACGGGCGGCGGAGACCTCACGGAGAGCCTCGGCGTAGTTTGTAATGTCGGTCATGATGACAAGGACGTGCATTTTCTTCTCGAACGCCAGATATTCGGCGGCGGTCAGCGCCATGCGCGGCGTGGAAATGCGCTCTACGGCGGGGTCGTTCGCCAGATTGGAGAACAGCACCGTGCGGTCAATGGCGCCCGTGCGCCGGAACTCGCTGACAAAGAACTCCGATTCCTCGAACGTAATGCCGATAGCGGCGAATACCACGGCGAAGTTAGAGCCTTCATCGCCCAGCACTTTCGCCTGACGCGCAATCTGCGCGGCAAGGTTGGCGTGGGGCAGACCGGACCCGGAGAAAATCGGCAGTTTCTGTCCGCGCACCAGCGTGTTCAGGCCGTCGATAGTGGAAACGCCCGTCTGAATAAACTCGTTGGGGTAATCGCGGGCGGCGGGGTTCATGGGCAGACCGTTAATGTCGCGGTACTCTTCCGGCAGAATGTCGGGACCGCCGTCGATAGGCTGACCCATGCCGTTGAACACGCGCCCCAGCATATCGCCCGACACGCCCAATTCCAGCGGGTGGCCCAGAAAACGCACTTTCGCGTTCGCAAGGTTAATCCCGGCGGCGCTCTCGAAAAGCTGTACTACGGCGGTGTCGCCATTGACTTCCAGCACCTTCCCGCGCCGGATGGAGCCGTCATGCAGTTCCACTTCCACCAGTTCGTCATACGTGACGTTCTCCACCATGCGGACCATCATCAGCGGGCTGACGACTTCCTCTACAGTCTTATATTCCCGAATCACGCGGTTTCACCTCCCTGCGCGGCGATTTCCTCAATCTGCTGCGCCATATCCGCCCGCATTTGGGCGTAGGCGTCCTTGTACTGGTCGGCGGGGACGCTCTTGGCGCGTCCGATAGTCTCGCGGACCGGAATGGCGAACAGCTTCGTTACGTCGGCGCCCTTGGCGATAGCGGCGCGGCAGAGCTTGTCATATTCCAGTACCATGGCTAATAATTGCGCCTGTCTGTCATAGCTGGAATAGCCGTCAATATCGGTGAAGGCGTTCTGCTGTAGGAAGTCCTCGCGGACCATACGCGCCGTTTCCAGCGTCAACTGGTCGGCGGGCGACAGCGAATCCTTGCCGACTAACTGCACGATTTCGTTCAGGCTCGCCTCGTTCTGCAAAATGCTCATGGCTTGGGCGCGGTTCTTCATGAAGCCCTCGCCGTACTCCTCATCAAACCACGGCTTGAGAGAATCCAGATAAAGCGAATACGAGTTCAGCCAGTTAATGGCGGGGAAGTGGCGGCGATACGCAAGGGACGAATCCAGCGCCCAGAACACTTTGACGATACGCATAGTGGCCTGCGAAACGGGTTCGGAGAGGTCGCCGCCCGGAGGCGATACCGCGCCGACAGCCGTCAGACTTCCGCGACGCTCGTCGGAGCCGATGCACTCCACGCTTCCGGCGCGTTCGTAGAACTGCGCCAGACGCGACGCCAGATAAGCCGGATAGCCTTCTTCGCCGGGCATTTCTTCCAGACGCCCCGACATTTCGCGCAACGCTTCCGCCCAGCGGGACGTAGAGTCGGCGATAACCGCCACGTCATAGCCCATATCGCGGAAATATTCCGCAATCGTAATGCCCGTATAAACGGACGCTTCCCGCGCCGCGACAGGCATGTCGGACGTATTGGCAATCAGGACCGTGCGTTTCATGAGGGTTTCGCCCGTGCGGGGGTCCTTCAGTTCGGGGAACTCGCGCAAAACGTCGGTCATTTCGTTGCCGCGCTCGCCGCAACCGATATAAACCACGATGTCCACGTCGGACCACTTCGCAAGCTGGTGTTGCACGACGGTCTTGCCGGAGCCGAACGGACCCGGAACAGCCGCCGTGCCGCCCTTGGCAATCGGGAAAAGCGTGTCAATGATACGCTGACCGGAGCAGAGCGGGCGTTTGGGCGGATACTTCGTCGTATACGGACGCCCTACGCGCACGGGCCATTTCTGCGTCATGGTCAAATTCACTTCGTCGCCGTTGTCCTTTTTCAGTACCGCGACGGTCTCCGTGACGTTGAAAGAGCCGCTCTGAATGCTCTTGATTGTGCCTTTCAAATTCGGCGGGACCATGATTTTGTGAAGCACGACGGGCGTTTCCTGTACCGTGCCGATAACGTCGCCGCCGATAACCTTATCGCCGGGTTTGGCGACGGCGACAAAATCCCACTTCTTTTCGCGGTCCACGGCGGGGACTTCGACGCCTCTTGTAATGCACGCGCCGACTTTCTCCACGATACGCTCCAGCGGGCGCTGGATTCCGTCGTAAATGCCCTCAATCATGCCCGGCGCCAGTTCCACGCTCATGGGCGCGCCGGTGGTGACGACTTCCGCGCCGGGGCCAAGGCCGGAGGTCTCTTCGTAAACCTGAATGGAGGCGGTGTCGCCCTTCATGGTCAGGATTTCGCCAATCAGACGCTGAGGGCCGACGCGCACCACGTCGGACATGTTCGCGTCCGCAAGGCCCGTCGCCACCACCAGCGGCCCCGATACTATTACTACTTTACCGCTCAATATTAAAGACCTTCTTTCAATGATACGTTTCAGGGGAGCTTAGCGGATGGCGGTTAGAGGATGTCCGCGCCGACGGCGCGCTCAATCGCCCGCTGGATGTTCTCTTTCCCGACGCCTAACGAACCTTCGCGGCCCGGTATCAGAATTATCGCCGGGCGGATTTCGTCCTTGTAACGGGAAATCACGTCGGGCAACGCTACCGCCAGCCGTTCCGTTAAATAAATCACGGCGCAGTCAGCTTTCGCCAATTCGCGGATTTTCTCCCGGGCCTCTTCGGGGGTCGTGACGGGGTAGGTATCCAGCCCCAGGGCCTGAAAGCCCATGACCGATTCCCAGTCGCCGATAACGGCGATTCTCCATGTTGTCGCCATGCAATCCCCCCTCCTTACACGTACCCGGCGCGGAGCCGGGAGCG
>JAFRUW010000130.1 GCA_017438675.1 Oscillospiraceae bacterium
AGGAGCGGCGTCCCCAGCTTCGCTATGCGGCCTACGAGCGCAGCAGGTACCTTGAGTGAACGGTAAGCCCCTTTAATAAACCGGCAGTACTTGTGATGTGTATGGGTCCACACCATAACGATGGCGCATTCGGTAAACCGGGCGATCACCGTAGCGGCCGCCGCGCCGACCACTCCCATTGCCGGCATACCCAGCTTGCCGAAGATCAGTACATAGTTGAAGAACAGGTTCACAAACACCGCCGTGACGCCCGCCTTCATGGGAAGGACTGTCTCCCCTGTCTCGCGCAGGGTGCTGGAATACACCTGATTGACGGCAAAAGGCAGGAGCTGCAAAAGCATCACCTGCAGATACTCCTTGCCGTAACTCAGTGTGGCCGCAAGATCCAGATCCTCTTTGCCCTCGTGGAGGAAAAGCCCGATCAGGTATTCTCCCTTCAGTGTGAAAGCCAGAAAGAAAACAACAATCGCGCCTGCCGCGATGTACAGCTTTGCCCGGAAGGTATTGCGGACGCCATCGTTATCGCCCTTGCCGAAGAACTGGGCGGTGAAAATGCCCGCCCCGGCAAGTCCGCCGAAGATACACAGGTTGAACACGAAAATGAGCTGGTTCACGATGGCAACGCCGCTCATGGGCTCCGTGCCCACCTGACCCACCATTATATTGTCCAAAAGGCTGACAAAGTTTGTAATAAGGTTCTGCACCAGGATGGGCATAAGCACCGCAAACAGCTTGCGGTAGAAAACCCTGTCGCCTACATATCTGCGAAGAAACATAATTACCTCGAATAGATAAGTAAGCGCTGACAATGTCACCGCTTACTCAAAGTGAAACTCTGCCTATTCTACTCATTTTCCGGTAAAATGTCAATATCCGGGCGGTATACCCCAGTCTCACCGTTTACTGAAGCTCACCCAGCATCTGAGCCGGATTGTCCGCGGCCTTCACCTTGTCAAAGGCTTTTACGATCGTCCCCTCCTCGTCGATGAGGTACGTGGTGCGAACCACACCCATTGACACCTTGCCGTAGTTCTTTTTCTCCTTCCACACGTCGTAGGCCTCGATCACGGTCCTCTCCGTATCCGAAAGGAGCGTGAAGGGCAGGCCGTATTTTTCCTCAAACTTCTTGTGGGACTGAACCGAATCCTTGCTGACGCCCAGCACCACCGCTCCCTTTTCCCTGAACTGGGGATACAGGTCGCCGAAGCCGCAGGCCTGCTTTGTGCATCCGGCGGTGTTGTCCCTGGGGTAGAAATACAGTATGACCTTACTGCCTCTGTAATCCGCAAGACTATGCATATCCCCGTTCTGATCCGGAAGCGTAAAGTCCGGCGCTTTTGTTCCGATTTCCAGCATGGTATTCCCTCCTGAATTAGTAGTTGTTTCTATTTTACCACAGGGGCGGGATATTGTCATCACTAAAATATTTATCGTAACTCGATAAATTATTATTGACAATCGGGATGCGCGGTGATATAATGCAGCTAAGCCGAAAAAAGGAGGAGCAAAAATGAAGCAAAAATCTCTGTCAAAATGGTTGAAGATAATAATAATCGGGGTCGGTCTTGCCGGCCTTGCGGTGCTTTTCGTTATCATCCCCTCTTTAGGGCAGGGCATCGTGGGGCAGAACCCGGAATTTGATTACTGCTACTATCCCTGGCTCATCCTGTTCTGGGTATGCGGTCTCCCTTGCTACGCCGCCCTTGTTCTGGGCTGGAAGATCGCCGTGAACATCGGCAGAGACAGGTCTTTTTCCCGGGAAAACACCCATTATATGAGCTGGATCTCCGCCCTTGCCGCCATTGACGCCGTCCTGTTCTTCACAATGAATGTAGTCTTTCTGCTGCTGAACATGAATCATCCCGGCATCTTCCTCTTGTCCCTCATCGTGGTGTTTATAGGCGTGGCCATCTCCGTTGCGGCGGCCGCCCTCTCCCACCTGGTGATGAAGGCCGCGGAGCTTCAGGAGCAGAGCGACCTGACCATATAGGAGGATGAGGCAATGGAAGGCGAAATCGTTTTCAACATTGACGTTATGCTGGCAAAGCGTAAAATGACCGTTACCGAGCTTGCGGACAAGGTGGGCATAACCCTCGCCAATATGTCGATCCTCAAAACCGGCAAGGCGAAGGCGGTGAAGGTCGCAACCCTCGCCAGACTGTGTCAGGCGCTGGACTGCCAGCCGGGAGATATTCTGGAATACGTTGCGGAGAGGGCCGAACAATGATAAGGCGCATTTTGACCTGGCTGCTCCTGACAGCCGCACTGATAAGCCTTCTCACATACAACTTCCCCCCTGAATATGTTCTGAAGGGCTTTACCGGCAAGGATGAGCATTTTCAGGAGGACGGATGTCAGGATTATACCGACTACTGCAAATACTATTACGATTCCCCCGGGCTGTTTGAGAACAGCGCCCTGTACAGGCAGGTCACGGAGGACGATATAGAAGACATAAGAAGCTATTTCGAGAATTTCCGGGAATGGATGGTCGGCGCGGAAAGGCTTGATGAATATGACTTCGATCCGGTCTGTATCAACGCAGGCGACTATGTGAAAACAGTCTCAAAAGAGGGACAGCCCATCGGAGATACCCGATATGGGAAGTTCGACAATTATACGGTGTACTTCTTTGACACCGACACCTGTACACTGTACTACATTCACTGCAACATATAAAAGCCGAGAGAGATCACGCTCATTGATCTCTCTCATTTGTTTGCTTAAAGCTATTCAAAAGTCTCCGATTATGGTAAAATAGGAACGTATGAGAAGAAGTACCGGAAACAATCCGCGGATTATCTTAATACCTTTCATACTTAAAAGCCCATTACGCAAAGCAGGAGCAGGAGAAGACCGGAGCCACTGACGAGGAGAAGAAGGAAGTAAACAAGGCCTATTCCAGCGTGAAGAGCGCGGCCCAGAATTTGTCGGATGCGG
>JAFRUW010000131.1 GCA_017438675.1 Oscillospiraceae bacterium
CGGTGTGACCGTACACCGACGCGTAGGCAATCATGACGCCGCTTACCTCGGGCTCATATGCGCTCCACTTGCGGTACTTCTCAACGTAGTCGCCGATGTTCCTTCTCCACACAAAGCCGTGGAGGGGACAGATCATCTCAATCTCAACAGTTGCCGCTTTCTTGAGAAGCGCCTGTACCTGAGTGCCGTATTTGCCCACGATGTTGGTGTAATATCTGCGGGCTTCCTTGAGATAATCGGCAAAGAAGTCCACCTCGTCGGCAAAGAGAGCGCCGTTCAGCGCGCCGAAGGTGCCGAAAGCATCGGCGGAAAACAGGGTTTTTGTTGTGATGTCATAGGACACCATGACCTCCGGCCAGTGAACCATGGGAGCCATGAGGAAGGTGAAAGTGTGATTCCCGGTTTCGAGCTTGTCGCCCTCCTTGACGATCAGGGTCTTTACTTCAAAGCCTTCACCGAAGTACTGCTTTATCATGACCTTGATCTTGTCGTTGCAGACCACCGTGGCCTCGGGATAGAGCTTTAACAGGATGTTCAGTGTTGCGGAATGATCCGGCTCCATGTGATGGACGACCACATAGTCCAGCTTCCTGCCGCCGAGAGCGTATTCCACATTTTCAATGAAGGTGCTTTCCACAGCCTGGTCGACAGTATCAAAAAGAACTGTCTTTTCATCCAGAAGCAGATATGAATTATAGGACACGCCTTCGGGAACGGAATACACGCCCTCAAACATGGCAAGACGCCTGTCATCCGCGCCGACCCAAATAAGGTCGTTTGTGATTTTTCTTGTGCAATGCATAGGATTATCCTCCTGAATTTATTTTATCAATCATACCATACAGGCAGGACAAAAACAATCATTTTCCTGAAACAGCGGAAATAAAAATACACGAAAAAGTCCGGTTATGATGAAATACAAATGCCCTCCGTTTTGGAGGGCATTTGTACATAGAGGTTGTATAAGGTTCATCAGATCAGATGCTGATAAGCGAATTGTTTTTCGAAGCCGAACGCCTGATGTGCGCAGGCGTTCGGCTTCCTGCTCAAACCGAAGGGATTGGTTTGAGCGGTATGGGAATCATGACGGTTCCCATACACGGGGTGAAGAAAAAGAGTGAATCAAAAATGGAGGAGTGTAAGAGTTGTTCTTAAATCAGTGCAGCCCCGAGAGCCTGACAAGCCGTCAGAGCTTCGTCATCCGGGGAATCGCAGCAAATAACGGGATCGCTGACGAGGATTGCGCCGTCGCCCTTACAGGCTTCTTCCCAATCCCTCATCCACTGACCGTCGCCCCAGCCGTAAGAGCCGAAAAGGGCAATCCTTTTACCGTTGATAAGGGGTTCGCATTCCGAAAAAACGGGCTGGAATTCGCTGTCCTCAAGCTCTTCGCTGCCCATGGAAGGACAGCCGAACGCTATTGCATCATACTTATCCATAAGGTCGGCGCTGAAATCGGCTGCTGCAAATATATCGGCTTCCGCTCCGGCGTTCCTTGCGCCGTAAAGAACGCTTTCGGCCATGGCCTGGGTGTTGCCGGTGCCGCTCCAGTATACAACTGCAATCTTGCTCATAGTGTTCTCCTATCTGCCGTTTACTGTTCCTTGCGTTATAAAACTCCCGTAAACGGCGGCAGGAGCTTATAACTGTTATTTCATGCCACAACTGTGAGTTTAAGGACAGACCCTTCTCTGCGCCAGAGGCGTTCATATATTTCTTTGCATTTATTCAGCCTTGCAAAGGTTTTTCGCGCCTCACACTCGTTGCAGTAAACCTTCCAGAGTCCGCAGTGCTTGTAGTTTTTCCCGTTATTGTTTATGAATCCTGTGACATCTCCCAAAGGATATCCGAGAAACACTCCTATCTCATGGGGGAAATCTTTGGAGTCCGCTGCATGCTTTGCCAGGGTTTCAAGCATTCTGTCAACATCATCGGTATCATAGCCGAACCTGCCGAGAAAACTCGCGACACCGGGCTTCGCAAGGTCGCACGCAAGGGCGGACCTGCGGAAAACATAGATGAGAACCCAGTCTCCGGTTATCTTCAGGGGGATGAGCTCTATGCCGGTGCCTTTAAAACGGCAGTTCCAGCAGGAGAGGCATTCATTAAGCTCCTTTTCCGAGCCGAATTTATAACTGAAAAGACTTGCGGTCTTCAATGAAGCGAGAGTTGGCGAGCAATGTTCTATCAGGCATTTATCAAACATCGGATGACCTCACTGTAAAAGAATGTACGCTGTTCGCGGCATGATGCTCTGTCAGCGAATGAGTTAGTTATGCCTAACTAAAGATAACATATTCCGAAAAGTTTGTCAACACTAACTCATCAACTTGATTTGTAATAATCGATATATTATTTGGATATAATTCCGATCTGTTGATTACTTTGCCCAAAATGACTGCGAATATACATTACGTCAGCGGGGTGATTGATATATTATCATATCATGACTGCAAAAAAATCCTCCGGCCTGCAGGCCGGAGGATTTGGGCATGTCGACAAAGTCGACATGCTTCAAAACAAATCTTGCGATTTGTTTTGAGTATAGCGCCGCTGCATCGCACAAATTGAATTGATTGAAATAATGAATAAAGGATAATTCAATTTGCACGTTTGCGGCTTTCCTGTATTTTTCCCGTGATACATGCTCCCGGGAAAAATGGATTCAAATTTGTTTCGCCCTTTGGGCGAAATTCTGCGAAGCTTTTTCTTGTAATCTTGGTTTGTATACAGTCAAAAAATCCTCCGGCCTGCGGACCGGAGGATTCTTTATAAAGGCTGTATTACTTGTTTATGGATGCCAGATAATCCTGGATGCTCTTAAGAACAGCGTCAGCGTCCAGACCGTGAACCATGCATGCCTCCTCAAGGGACTCGCCGATGGAGGAAGGGCAGCCCACGCAGTGCATTCCGTTCTGCATAAGGATATAGGCGATGCCTCTGTCGTACTGGAGCATCTCACCCATTGTTGTTTCTTTTGTGATGTTCATTTGATTACCTCCTAAAAATTTATAACCTCGGGGGCGCTTGTAAAGGATGAAAACACCGCCTCGGCATTTTCAAAGTAAAGCACCTCTGTGTTGTCGTCCTCTGCGGAGTACATGGCCTTCAGCTCGGGATAGCTGTCCAGCATGTGAGCCTTTGCCTCGACTCTGTCATCGCTGACAAGACTGCCGGACAGGCGAAGCCACTTGCTTCCGTCGAAAGCGCAGATCTCCACCTTGGGGTTTTCGTGTATCTCTCTTGATACAGCTTTGCTCTTTCCTGTCTGAATATACAGCTTGTTTTCAAAAATGTCAACAGTTCCGAAGGGACGGACCCTCGCCTGATCACCGTCAACTGTGGCAAGGTAGTAAGTACCGACTTTTTTCAGAAATTCATAAACTCTCTGCATTGCGAACCTCCATAACAATAATATGATACTATATTTTACAGCTTTTTCTCTAAATGTCAACTGATTGAATTTACCTTATATCCCGCGTCCGCAACAGCTTTTTTCAGCTCTTTATTGTCGATCTCTCCGGATAGCGTTACGACAGCCGTTCCGGATTCGTGGCTGACAGCTGCCGACTCAACGGCGGAAAGAGATTCAAGGGCGGTTTTTACCCGGTTTTCGCAGTGCTCGCACATCATGCCCTTGATGCTGAGCGTCCTTTGCGGGAGGACGTTTTCGGCCGTACCGTTCATATCGAGACTTACGGGGGTGATCCTTTTGTCCTTTGAGGCGTCACGGATGTTTAAAAGGTTGAGCCGCAGAGCGTTTGATACCACGCAGAAGCTTGAAAGGCTCATTGCCGCCGCGCCGAACATGGGGTTCAGCGTCCAGCCGAAGACGGGTATCCACACACCGGCGGCAAGGGGAATGCCGATCACGTTGTAGAAGAACGCCCAGAACAGGTTCTGATGTATGTTTCGAAGAGTGGCGCGGCTTAAGCGTATCGCGGCGGGAACGTCGGAAAGACTGCTTTTCATCAGCACGATATCCCCGGCGTCAATGGCCACATCGGTACCGGCGCCTATGGCAATACCCGTGTCAGCTCTCGTAAGGGCGGGAGCGTCGTTTATCCCGTCGCCCACCATTGCGACCTTGCCGAGCTTCTGAAGTGTCCTGATGACGCTTTCCTTCCCGTCGGGGAGAACGCCGGCAATGACTTTGTCGACGCCGGTCTCTCTGCCGATGGCCTTCGCCGTCTGCTCGTTGTCGCCGGTGAGCATGACAACACGGATTCCCATGTTCTGAAGCTCCTTAACAGCCTCGGGACTGTCGGGCTTAATAACGTCGGCCACACCGATAAGGCCGATAAGCTCACCGTCAAGGGCAAAGAGCAGGGGGGTTTTGCCCGTTTCGGCAAGGGCAAGCGCCTTTGCTTTGATCTCGTCCGGAACCCCGACTTTGCCGCTCATGTATTTCATGCTTCCGCCGACGAGCTTTTTCCCGTCGAGAACTGCGGAAAGTCCGTTTCCGGGAAGGGCGGTGAAACCGGTGACTTCTTTTGCCGCGATGCTTTTTGCCTCCGCCTCTTTTGTAATGGCCTTTGCCAGAGGATGCTCGCTCTTTTCCTCCAAAGATGATGCCGCTGCAAGAAGCTCTGTCTCGCTCATGCCGTTTATGGGGAAAATGTCGGTAACTCTCGGCTCGCCGCTGGTTATGGTGCCGGTCTTGTCAAGCACAACTATCTGCGCCTTTCCGGTTTCCTCAAGGGAAACGGCGGTTTTGAAAAGGATCCCGTTTTTCGCACCCATGCCGTTGCCCACCATTATGGCGACGGGTGTGGCAAGGCCCAGAGCGCAGGGACAGCTTATTACAAGGACGGAAATGCCCCTTGCAAGGGCGTAGCCGAAGGTCTGACCTGCGATAAGCCATATAACTGTCGTTATCACGGCGATACCGATGACCACCGGCACAAAAATTCCGGACACCTTGTCTGCGACCTTGGCGATAGGGGCCTTTGTGGCGGCGGCGTCGCTGACCATCTTTATTATCCGGGAAAGGGTGGTGTCTTCACCAACCCGGGCGGCGCTGCATTTAAGGAAGCCGGACTGGTTAACCGTTGCCGCAGATACCGTGTCCCCCGGGGCCTTGTCCACGGGGATGCTTTCGCCGGTGAGGGCGGCCTCGTTCACCGCGCTTGCGCCCTCAAGAAC
>JAFRUW010000132.1 GCA_017438675.1 Oscillospiraceae bacterium
GCCTACACCTTTGATTCCGTCCTGGTCGACAACACCGAGTACAAGGGCAAGATTGTCGATGGCAAGCTGACCATTACGGTCAACGGGACGCTGGCAAAGGACTTCGAGATCGTTGCGACCCTGAGGCCCAAGAATCCCGATCCCAAGCTTTTCGCACTCAAGTTTACCACGCCCAAGAACTATAAGGATGGCAATGCTGAGTTTGTGATTCTGGATTCCATCTATGCATTCGATAGCAACCAGTATGTCAACTCGGCCCATGCCGGTGACAAGGTGGCAATCGTCCCCTCTGCTGCCGCAGCAGGCTACAAAATCGATGCGGACCATATCGTGATCACCAGGAAGGACGGCAACCATATCAAGGTCGTCGAAGAGACGGTCGGCGGCAAGACCGCGTATTCCTTCGTCATGCCGGCGGACGGCTACAAGAGCATCGCGGTGAACTTCTACCCGGTTCCCTACAATGTGACCATTGAAGTTTACGATGCTTCTTCCAACGACATCACCTCCTACGGTCTGGCAAAGCTCGACTTCAGCAACCTGGATATTTCCTCTGTCCTTTCCTCTACGTCGATGGGAACCATTCCGTTTGACAGCAATGTTGAGGCCCATGCGACAAAGGTTGCCATGGAGGGCGGCTGGGAGATCACGAGCGTGGCTGTGACCTGCTTCGACAGCGCGATCACGGCGCCTACTCCCGAGGCTATGTCTCCTGAGGGCTACAAGTTCACGATGCCCGCCAGCGATATCAAGGTCATCATCAATATGGACGGCGGCACGCTGCCCAGCACGCCCGCTGAAGTCACCCTCCCGACCGCTACGCAGGACGGCTCCCTGCCTGTCACCTGCTACAGCGACGCGGCGATGACCACCATCATCACCAAGGCGAACGCCGGCACAAAGGTCTACATGCAGCTCACCACGCCTCTGGAGGCAGGTTACAAGCTCGAGGACGGCCTCTACGCCTACGACAATGACAACAGCGTCAAGATCACGCTCGGCTCCGACGGCGGCTTCACCGTTCCCAACACCACTGACCTGCAGGCCTTCGGCAAGAAGGTCCCCTGCGAGGTCAAGCTGAAGGTCAAGTTCGAGAATATGCCCAGCGACGTGACGTCTGTTGAGGTTGCCGGTTTCACCGTGGCTGACGGCAACGTTATCGACAACAACCTGAAGGTCGGCGACTCGGTCAGTATCTCCGTGAACGGCAGCTCGGCCGCCAAGATCGAAGAGATTACCGGTATGGATAACGTGAATATCGCGACCGATACGACCGCTACCGCCGATATCCCCGCAGCCGAAGACGGTGCGACCGTCACTATGACCATCAAGTTCTACAAGCTCGTCAAGCTGAAGATCGATGGCAGCGATCTGCCCCTCGGCACGAAGATCAAGGTGAACGGCACCGAAGTCACAGACGGCGAAGAGATCCCCAATATGATGAAGGGCGATGAAGTCACCGTTGATATTTCCGGCGGCACAGCGATCGATCTGGACGAGGTCCAGGGACTTGACGAGTACGTGGCCGACGGCAATACGAAGGGCAAGGGCAAGGTTCCCGAACCCTCCGGGGACGTCGTCACGATCAAGATCGTTCCTGTGAAGTACTATGAGCTGACCTTCGAATTCTCCGGCGGAAGCGAGATGAACTTCAACGGATCGAACGTCAATGCCGGCAACACCTACGCAGCCGTCATTCCCGGCAGCACGTACGTCATCAAGGCACCGAGCGGCCTGAAGTTTGAAAGCGTCAGCTGCAGCGTGTTTGACTCCACGATCGTTTGGAGCGACCTCACCCAGACGGAAGGCACTGTCACAGTAAACGATGTTGGTACGTTTGGCGGATCGTTCAAAGTTTCTGTGAAACTTGTAAGCGCTTCCTGATTTAATCAATCGTTAATCCCCATTATCTCCCCCCCTGAGCGGCAGGGCTTCGGCCCTGTCGCTCTCTTTATGTTGTGTATCGGAAATGACGTCGCTCTTGAAAAAAGAGAATTGTTCGATTATAATCAATTGCAGTATCAGTGACTATGAACGATTGTATTGAAAGCCTGCTGTTCAGGGCTTCTGATGTGTTGTGCGCGTCCCCCCGTTTCCGTTTCCTGCTGATAAGAGAATCATTCTTTTGCGTAATTCGTGAAGACTTGCTCGAAATGCCCGAACACGCATGAATGACTGATAATACAGTTTATGTTGAAATCAGTAGTTCAAACGCTCGGTCGTGTGTTTGGAATTCATTGAAGAGGTTGTTGAGATGATGAGAGATGGCATAAAGCGACTTATACGACTTATACCAGACAGCTTGTTTTTGCGGTACAAGTTCTATAAAACTATGAACCAAAAACTGGATCTGAACCACCCCAAAACCTTTAATGAGAAGATCCAGTGGCTGAAGCTTTTTGATCGAAATCCCGATTATCCGGCAATGGCAGATAAAGCGGAAGTAAAACGAATTGTCTCAGAAAAGCTGGGGGAAGAATATGTTATTCCGACACTCGGAGTCTGGGATCATTTTGATGAGATTGATTTTGATTCATTGCCAAATCAATTTGTTTTGAAGTGCACGCATGACTCTGGGAGCTATATTATTTGTAAGGATAAAAACATACTGGATCTTAGCGCGGCACGAACAAAACTTGAGACATGCTTGAATAAGAACTTTTACTGGTGGGGAAGAGAATGGGTCTATAAGGATATTAAGCCTCGAATCCTTGCGGAACAGTATATGTGCAATGATGATAGTGTCCCTTTGGAACTCCAGGAGTTTAGCGATTATAAATTCTACTGCTTTAATGGAGTCGTAGACTGCGTTATGGTTTGCATTGACAGGGCGGCGGGCGATACGAAGTACTATTTTTTTGACAGGGATTGGCAGCTTCTGAGGATCAACAGGAGAGGCCTTGAAGCATCTAAGGACTTCAGTTTACCCAAACCGCAGAAATATGATGAGATGTTCGAGGCTGCAGAAAAGCTGTCAAAAGGGATTCCATTCGTTCGCGTAGATCTATATCAAAGTAATGGGAGGGTCTATTTCGGAGAGATGACCTTTTATCCGGATGCTGGATTCGATAA
>JAFRUW010000133.1 GCA_017438675.1 Oscillospiraceae bacterium
ATCACATGTTCTATCAGTATCACCCCTATGATTCCCACTGGGGCCCAATGCACTGGGGTCACGCCGTCAGTACCGATCTGCTTCACTGGGAGTATCTCCCCGTTGTCATGGCGCCGGACATGCCCTATGACAGGGACGGGTGCTTCTCCGGCAGCGCAGTAACCCTTCCCGACGGCAGGCACATGCTCATGTATACAGGCGTCAGGGACGAGGTGAAGGACAGCGGCGAGACCTTGGAGTACCAGACCCAGAATCTGGCCTTCGGCAACGGCCTCGATTATGAAAAGTACGAGCACAACCCCGTCATCACAGCCGCAGACCTTCCGGAAAACGGCAGCGCCTCGGCCTTCCGCGATCCCAGGATATGGCAGGAGAAGGACGGAACCTACAGGGCGGTAATTGCCAACAACGAGATCGGCAGGGGCGGCAGGATGCTTGTTTACAGGAGCGCCGACGCCCTGCACTGGGAGTTTTCTCACGTTCTGGCGGAGAACAACAACCGCATAGGGCTTATGTGGGAGTGCCCCGACTTCTTTGAGCTGGACGGAAAATATGTGCTTCTCGCCAGCGCCCAGGACATGCTCCCCAAGGGCTTTGAATACCATAACGGGAACGGCACCTTCTGCATGATCGGCGGCTATGACGAAGCCTCACACCGCTTTACGGCGGAATCCGACTACGCCATCGACTACGGTATCGATTTCTACGCTCCTCAGACGGTGCTGACACCGGACGGCAGAAGGGTCATGATTGGCTGGATGCAGAACTGGGATACCTGCGACCTGCCTCTTCACACCAGGCCCTGGTTCGGCCAGATGAGTCTCCCCAGGGAGCTGTCGGTGAAAGGCGGCAGACTGTATCAGATGCCGATCAGAGAGCTTGAGGCTCTCAGATATGACGAGGCAGAGTATAAGGACGTGGTCATCGAGGATGAGGAGATCACTCTTCCCGGCGTTTCGGGGCGGCTTCTTGACATGGAGGTGGAGATCGAGCCCGCGGGTGAGGTTTTCGCCAAATTCGGGGTGAAATTCGCACGGAACGAGGATTATCACACAAGAGTCAGCTTCCGCCCGAAGGAGTCCATCCTGAAGATAGACCGCAAATTCTCAGGCTCACGCCGTGCCATAGTCCACGAAAGGCGGGCGAAGGTGAGCCATGAAAACGGAAAGATAAAGCTCCGCGTTATCCTTGACCGCTTCAGCGCCGAGGTCTTTGTAAACGACGGCGAAAAGGTGCTTTCCGTCACTGTGGACACCGACCTTTCCGTCGACGGCATTTCCTTCTACGTTAACGGCAGAGCCTCTTTCAGCGTCAAAAAGTACATTCTTTCCACGAATTAAACAATAATACCGAACTATCTCAAGCAATAACCGCCGGATGCAGTAAAAGTGTCCGGCGGTTTTGCTTTATTAAATAATAATAATTTTTGTTTTTCAGGACCGTTTCAGGTTGGCGGTTTACTATATGACCATAACACACGAAAGGATGTGAAACCATGAGAAACAAAAAATCTTTCAGGATAACGGCTCTCATATCGGTGCTCATGATAGTGACGGCTCTGATTCTTGCGGGCTGCAATTCCGGAAACAGTACAATACAAGCATCAACAACACCAACAACATCGACAACAGACACCGCAGCAGACAGATCGGAAAACACATCCGTTACGGCGGCTGAAGAAGCGGTCGGAGGGACCGAATCCGGGGGTGAAACGGATACGGCGATATCTGCCGGGGCAGCGTACACAGGAGGACTGATGAATGCTTCGGATCTCTTTACGGAGCGGGATCTGGTGCAGACGCCCGACCTGACGGAGGCGGTAATCTATACGGTTTCCGACGGTGAGGACATACACATAACCGCAGAGGGCGTATACGTTCTGAACGGCAAGGCGGCAGACGTGACGGTTTACGTTGAGGCGGACGACCAGGCCAAGGTACAGATCGTACTTGACGGCGTTACGATAGAGAACGCGGACTTCCCCTGCATCTACGTAAAACAGGCTGACAAAGTGTATGTGACCACTGCGGCGGAAAGCACCCTTTCGGTGACCGGAAGCTTCATCGCGGACGGCGATACCAATACCGACGCTGTGATATTCTCCAAGGACGACCTGGTGCTGAACGGCGCATCCGTACTTAACATCTCCTCCACTGACAACGGCGTTGTTTCCAAGGACGACCTGAAGATCACCGGCGGCACATACAATATCACCGCCTCATCCAAGGCCTTTGAAGCCAACGACTCCATCAGGATCTAT
Source organism: Oscillospiraceae bacterium (assembly GCA_017438675.1). Lineage (GTDB taxonomy): Bacteria > Bacillota > Clostridia > Oscillospirales > Oscillospiraceae > SIG495. The sequence goes on from JAFRUW010000133.1 coordinate 2,261, forward strand.
GACGGCGTATTCAGCCTTAAGGCAGGCACGGACTGCTTCCACGCGGAGAATGATGAGGACGACACTCTCGGTTACATTTACATTTGCGGCGGAGAGTTCAATCTTGAGTCCGGGGACGACGCCGTCCACGGCGAGTCCGTTGTCCAGATCGACGGCGGTACGTTCAACATAAGCGCCGGAGAGGGCATCGAGGGCACATATATCCAGATAAACGACGGTACGATCAACATCACGAGCTGGGACGACGGCATAAACGCGGCTCAGAAATCAGACTCTTACCGGGCCACCCTTGAGATAAACGGCGGAAGCATCAAAGTATCCGTAACCAACGGCGACACGGACTGCATCGATGTAAACGGCGACCTGTATATTAAGGGCGGTACCGTAAATGTGACAGGTTCCTCGGTATTCGACTGCGACGGCGCTGTGGAATTCACAGGCGGTACGGTCATAGTCAACGGCAGCGAAGTCGATACCATCCCGTACTCCATGGGCGGAGGCGGAATGGGCAATATGGGCGGCTTCATGGGCGGAGGCGGAATGGGCAGACCGCGCATGGGATAGCCGTGATAACGAAGTAAAACGACGCTCTCAACCGTCCGTCGGCACACTTGCCGGCGGACGATTTTATTGTATTATGGCGGCAGATTTACATATTTCCGTGTCCTCGGTTTTATGTAAAATGACCCTTATGACAGTGGGAAAAGTGCACAACAAAAGCAGTCATCTTTCTACATTTTCACCGACCTTTTTCTATTGACTTTTCGTTTTGCGGGCCATAATATATTTATACGGCTCCAAGTCTGACTGAGCCGTTTTACATATTTCCGGTATTTGAAGGTGAGCCTTATGATCAGCGAAAAAGGCAGAAAAATGAATACAAAGAAGCTGCTCTCCGACCTGAGAGACGGCGTGAATATAGATAAAATCAAGAAGCTTTTGAGATCCGTCGGCAGGGAACAGTCGGAGCTTTCGGTCATGATCCGGCTGGCAATAAGCGTTATCCTCCTCATCCTCGCGGGCCTGAGATTTATGCCCGGGGGGCTCTGCATGGGGAGCAGAACAGCGGCGCTCACGGTTTGCGCCTATGACATGGTTATAAACACTTTCAGGGCAATAAGATCGAAAAAGCTGCTGTCTCCCGTGATTCTCATAACTATTTCGAGCGTTTTAGCTTTTGCTGTCGGCGCATATTCCGACGCTGTCCTGTTTGTGGTCATCTACCGCGTGTTCGGTTTCCTCATCCGCCGCACCGTGAACTGGGCGAAGAGAGACACTGCGGACAGCCTGGATTTAAGGTCTGCCGAGGTCAGACTTTACGGCGACGGCAGGATCACCGTTGTCCCCGCTGACAGCGTCAAGGCCGGGGATCTGTATATGGTCACTCCCGGGGATGTTATCCCCCTTGACGGCGTTGTTCAGAGCGGCGCTTCCGAGCTGGACACCGAGCCTGTGACGGGTGAGACCGTTACCCGGAAAGTCCAGAAGGATTCCGTGGTTCTCTCCGGCTGTGTTAACGTAACAGGCACTCTTCTCGTTCAGGCAACAGCCGATCTCAGGGATTCCGTCGTGACCGGGAGAATGAACTTTATTGATAGTTATGACGCCTTTGAGGCGAAGCTTGAAAAGAGCTGTGAAGGCTTCAGAGCGATCTATGTTCCCGTTGTCTGCGTCATTGCGGCAGTTGTGGGTATTGCTGTTCCGCTTATTGCTGGAGACTTCCCCAGGTGGCTCCATACGGCGTCGGTGCTTCTGGCCGCTGCCAGTCCCGTGCCCCTCTTTGCCGCCTCCGCCATTACATATTACTCACAGCTTGGCGACGCGGCAGGCAAGGGAGTTCTCATAAGGAACAAGGAGACTGTTGACAAGCTGGCAAAGGTGAGCCGGGTGGTGTTCGACAAGGCAGGTACGCTTTTCACCGGCAGGCTGTCAGTCAAGGCTGTTGAGTCCGACCGCCTGTCGGACGAAGAACTCCTCATGCTGGCGGCCTATGCATTTGCAAATTCCGAATCCCGGATTGCGGAGGCAATAAAAGAGGCCTCGGGTTTTACGCCGGATAAAAACAGGATCAAAAAGAACTATGAGGAAGAGGGCAAGTGCAGCATAGTCCAGCTTAAGGACGGCAGGGTAATTGCCGCCGGAAGCCGTGAAATGCTTGAGATGATGGAGCTGCCCGTTCCGCCTGAGGAAAAGGGCTGCACCGCGGTTTACGTATGTATCGGGAAGCAGTACGCCGGATGCATCCGTTTGCAGGACAAGGTCCGTGCCGACGCCTGTAATGCCGTGAACGAGCTAAAGGCAATGGGCGCTCAGGACATCAGCATATTGGCTGCCGATTCCGAAGAAAACTGCCGTGATATTTCCGAGAGCCTTGGAGTGAACAGCGTATTCCACGCCGTGACGACTGATGAAAAGGAAGCCGTTCTGGAAGACCTCAAGGGTGACGGCGTGCTTGTATACCTCGGCAGCGGAGCCGACGATACTTCCCTGTACGGAAGGGCGGATGTGGACGCGGCTGTTAACGGTCTCATTTCGCATAACGCTATGAAAAACGCCGATGTGGTCCTTGTAAAGAGCGAGCCGTCAAAGCTCGGTGCGGCCATCAGAGCGGCAAGAATAATAAAGAAAACAGCAAAGGCGAATTTCGGCCTTGTGGCCGCGGCGACATTCATTCCCGCGCTTATTGCCGTGTTCGGATCCCTGAAGCTGTGGACCTTCGGGTTCATACAGAGCGTTGCGGTCATCGTAACGGTGTTTATCGCCGCAGGGGCATACAGGTTCCTGGAAAAACAGTACGATGATCAAAAAACGGAATAAAAAACAAAACAGCTGAAACGGTTTAAGTTTCAGCTGTTTTTTGGTGTGAGTAAGTCTGTAAGCCGGATTTTGTCTTAGACAGCCATCTATCTAGCTCTGCCGTTGCCGGCAGAGTCAAGCCACCTCCTGAGAACAGCCGGGCAGGCTTATATGTTCTCCCACGGTGTTGCTCCGAATAGAGTTTACAGCGACGGACAGTTCCCAGCCGTCGGGCAGGCTCTTACCTCTGCCTTTCCACCCTTACCGCGAAAACGATATGATTAACCACTGCGCCCTGTTAATGGTGGGCATAAAAGTTGACATGGTATATATCCGAAATCGCGGCGGTATATCTCTGTTGCACTTTTCCTGAAGTCGCCTTCGGCGGGCGTTACCCGTTATTCTTGCCCTGTGGAGCCCGGACTTTCCTCACGCACGGCCTTTCGGCATGTGCCCGCGGCTGTCCGGCTTACTCACGGGGCTATTATATTTTATTTTCGGGCAGTTGTCAAATATCAAGCTTTATTTCACGTCTTTATAAGCAAGGAGGTTGATTCTATGAGAAAGGTTGTTATTATAGCTTTGGCTGTTGTTATTGCGCTATCGGTGACGGGGTGCGGTTTGGGACATGAGTTTCCCACGTCAACGCCGCCGCTTACGATCACCTACGGCGGCAGGACAGTGACCCCGAATCTGTACACAAACGAGTGGAACTACGTGGAGGCGGGAAGCTGGACTGGCTATGTGGCGGACGGTATAGATCCCGCCACAGATGAGGATATTCCTGTCCTTGAAGTTTCTAAGGCTGATATTGAGAAATACGGGCTCACCGCCGTGTTGAACTTTGGATATCAGCCTGACAGAGTAAACGATCAAGCGGTCTCAGATGACGAGATCACTCTTGAGCTGCACGACGGCATCAATATTATTCACGCGGTATGGGAGATCCCCGAAAAACTGAAAGGGGAAGCATGGTACGGCATCCGCTGCAATATTGGATAATGCTGTTGTCAAAAAGGCTTTTCATATCTCCGGGTTTTGTGGTATAATCCCAACGAGGTGATGCTTTATGGAAATCGAAAGAAAATGGCACATGAAACAATATCCGGAGCTTCCGGTAAAGACTCACACCCGGATGGAGCAGAGCTACCTGTCCATCGTTCCCGAGCTTAGGATCAGGAAGTATACCGACCTTATGGGGGAGAAGCCCGACAAATTTGAGCTGACGATCAAATCCGAGGGTACCCTCGCCAGGGAGGAGATCAACAAGGAGCTGACCCGTGAGGAGTACGAAATCCTGCTCAATATGAACGGCAATCTTCCGCCGGTGGTGAAGGATCACAGGACATACGATTACAACGGATACGTGCTTGAGTTTTCCGTTGTGGACCCGGGAAGGAGCACGGCGTTCTCCTACGCTGAGGTGGAGTTTAAGACTGTTGAGGAGGCGGAGGCCTTTGAGCCTCCCGAGTGGTTCGGCAGGGAGACCACAAACACGAAGGATTTCAGGATGAGAAAATACTGGCAGGCAACACGTCTGAGAGATAAATAACGATAAAAAAACAGCGGACACAGAGCATGTGTCCGCTGTTTCTATATTTCAATAATATCGATCCTGTTCAGGTATTGCTCTATCGTCTCTCTGTCGGGCATGGTGCTGCCGGGCATCGTGACGGCTGCTGTACCGCAGGCCGCGGCGTATCTCAGGATCGTTTCATCGTCGGCGCCGTCGGTTATTCCCATGGCAATTGCGGCTGTCACGGCGTCCCCTGCGCCTACGGTGCATTTCGCCTGAACGGAGAGACCGGGGGAGAGGTAAGCAGCCTTCTCCGATATGTATATCAGTCCCTTGTCTCCGAGGGAAACAACCACCGTCTGTATGCCGCTTTTTATGAGCTCTTCCGCGGCGCTCTTTACCCTGGCTGTTGTATCAAGCGCACTGCCGCAAAGCTCCTCAAGCTCGTGAATGTTGGGCTTTACGGCCCAGGGCTTTGCACTGCAAGCTATGCGAAGAGCGTTTCCGGAGGTGTCGACTACGGCTTTCACACCTTTGGTACCGCAGAACCTGATCAGAT
>JAFRUW010000134.1 GCA_017438675.1 Oscillospiraceae bacterium
CCTCGTCGATATCCACGTCCTCGCACTGGTCGTTATGGTAAGTGACGATCCTGTTGGTCTTGCCCTCGGCAAGAATCTGTACGGCGTGATAGCCCATTCGTGTGGCGATAACTCTGTCACGGACCAGGGGCTGACCGCCTCTCTGAACGTGACCGAGGACCGTAACGCGGGTGTCGATGCCGGTCTCGAACTTGATTCTGTCAGCAACCTCCGTTGCGGAGCCCGCCCCTTCTGCTACGATGATGGTAAAATGAGTACGTCCGCGGAGTCTTGCGACCCTGATCTTCTCGACCACATCGCGCTTGAAGTCGATCTCCTTCTCGGGGATGAGGATCGATGTGGCGCCGGCGGCAATGCCGACATAAAGGGCAAGATGGCCGGCGTGACGGCCCATTACCTCGATAACGGAGCATCTCTCATGGGACTTCATGGTGTCGCGGAGCTTGTCGATTGACTCAATGGCGGTGTTGCAGGCGGTGTCATAGCCGATGGTGTAGGACGTGCAGGCAATATCGTTGTCGATTGTTGCCGGGATGCCCACCACGGAAACGCCGAATTTCGACAGCTCGCCCGCTCCTCTGAAGGTACCGTCGCCGCCGATGGTTACAAGGCCCTGAATACCCATGTAACGGCAGTTGTCCGCCGCGCGCTGCTGCCCCTCTTTAGTCCTGAATTCCGGACTGCGGGCGGTGTACAGGATGGTACCGCCCCTCTCTGTAAGACCGTTCACGCTTTTTGAATCCATGGGCACCATCTCACCGGCTATAAGGCCGAAGAAGCCGCGTTTGATGCCCACACACTCGATCCCGAAGGATAATGCTGTTCTGACTACCGCTCTTATGGCCGCGTTCATGCCCGGTGCGTCGCCGCCCGACGTCAGAACGCCGATTCTTTCAACTGCGCTTTTCATGGTTTTTCCTCCTCATCTGAATATATTCATTTCATTATCATATATCTCTTTGCGATTATAAGACACCTGGTCAGGCGCAAGCTCCGGCTCATAATTCCCGATGGCGGTGGTTATGAGCAGCGGATTGAGCGACGGATTCTGTGCCGCGATTACAGCACTTAGCCTTATTTTACTGCTATTATATATCGAAATTTCGACTTTGTCCATAAGTTCACGAATATTTATGTCGCTGAATCCCTTTTTTGTCTTTTTATTTACGACTATTTCATTCCGCTCAAAAAGCTCTCTCAGCCTGTCCGCTTTTTCTTCGGTCGCGCCGCTGTCGAAGGTGAAGATTATCTCCATCTCAAGCTTTGCTATCTCCTTTAGCTTTCTCTCCGGGACGTAGGCTGAAATGACCTCGATCCCTTCGGGAAGGGTTCTGTTCATGCCGGAAACGATCTCTTCCTCTCCGGCGTCCTTCACCAGCTCAAAGTCCATAAGCTCGCAGCAGCTTTCGCATCCCACGGGCAACGGCAGGGCAAACACCATGTGGGGATGGGGATTGAACCCTTGGGTGTGCTTTATCTCAAGTCCCGCTCTTAAGAGCGCCCTCTGCATGGTGCGCATAAGGTCAAGGTGGGAGATGTATTTCGCCATGCCGGTTTTTGAAAACAGTATTCTATTCATCGCAGCGGCCTCCCTTGTAAATCAGGTTCGCTCCGCAGCCCGTGCACTGTTTGCGGCAGTCAGGCGTGATCTCTCCCCTGTAAGCTGTCTCCCGCTCTCTCCACAGGTAATCCTTCCGCACCCCGGCGGAGATCATATCCCACGGGAGCACCTCGTCCTTTGACCGCTCTCTTGCGGCGTAGAAATCGGGATCGATGCCGCAGGCTTTGAACGACTCCATCCACAGGTCGAAGGAGAAATACTCGCTCCAGGCCTGAAGTCCGCTGCCGTTTTTGACGACCTCCTCCAGGACCTTTCCGATGCGCCTGTCGCCCCTTGCCAGGACAGCCTCGATATAGCTTGTCTCCGGGTCGTGCCAGTTGTAGGTAACGGCGCGGTTTTTCATGGTGTCCGCCAGAAGCTGCACCTTCCGCTTGTACTCGCTCATTGCGTTCTGAGCCTCCCACTGTATGGGCGTCAGGAATTTCGGTACAAAAAACGACGTGGAAACGGTGATGCGGACTCCCCTGCTCTTGTTCTTCGCGTGCTTTTTCCAGATGTAAACCACCTGATTGGCAAGGTCCGCGATGGCCTTTACGTCCTCGTCGGTTTCCGTGGGAAGTCCCAGCATGAAGTAGAGCTTCACCGCATTCCAGCCGCCCTCAAAGGCTATGCGGCAGGTGTTGAACAGGTCCTCCTCACGGACGTTTTTGTTGATGGCGTCCCGGAGTCTCTGACTTCCCGCCTCCGGTGCAAAGGTCAGACCGGACTTTCTCACTCTCTGTACCCGCTCCATAAGCTCAAAGGAGAAGTTGTCCGCTCTCAGGGACGGCAGGGACAGGCTTATCTTTCTCGGCTCGCAGTAATCCAGCAGCTTGTCGCAGAGGACGTTCAGCTCCTTATAGTCGCTGGTGCTGAGTGAGGAAAGGGTCATCTCCTCATAGCCGGAATCCTTCAGTGCGTTTATCGCGTGCTCCGCAAGAACGTCGCTTGAGCGGCGGCGCACCGGGCGGTAAACGTACCCTGCCTGGCAAAACCTGCACCCTCTGATACAGCCCCGGAACAGCTCCAGAACCACCCTGTCATGGACGATCTCCGTTGAGGGGATTATGGTCTTCTCCGGGAAATATGAGTGCTCAAAGTCCTGAACGATCCGCTTTGTCACCACCGGCCGCACCCCGTCAATGGGAGTAATGGCCCTTACGGTGCCGTCCTCGTTGTAGCTTATATCGTAAAACTCAGGCACGTAGATGCCGTCAATATCCGCGGCTTTGCGCAAAAACTCCCTCTTCGACCAGCCCCCGGCCTTTGCTTTGCCGTAGAGCTCCGCAAGCTCGCACAGGGCGTCCTCTCCCTCGCCGATAGAGAACAAATCAACGAAATCGCAGAGCGGCTCGCTGTTGTATGTGCATGTCCCGCCGGCGATGACAAGGTTTTTAAGTCCCTCTCTGTCCTCCCGGTGAAGGGGTATCCCGGCAAGATCAAGCATATTGATAACGCTTGTATATGCCATCTCGTACCCCAGGGAAAAGGCTACAATGTCAAAGTCCTTTACCGGATCCTTGCTCTCAAGGGCGTAGAGAGGAAGGCCGATCTTCCGCATCTCCTCCTCCATGTCCCCCCAGGGGCGAACACACGCTCGCACCAGACGCTCTCCATATTGTTCAGGACGCCGTAAAGTATGCGCATGCCGAGATTGGACATGCCGATCTCATAGGTGTCCGGAAAGCAGAACGCAACCCGGACTTTAACGCTGTCCCTGTCCTTCACGACCTGATTGTATTCACCCCCCGTGTATCTTGCGGGCTTCTGCACACGGGGCAGGATTCTGTCTAATCTGCTGTCCATTAAGTAACCTCTCAAACAGTTTTATACTCTGGCTTTATGTTTTGATTTTACACCTTTCCGGCCGTTTTTACAACAGCAAATCCCCAGTATCAGAGCAAAATACAGAAGCCGCCGCCTTCTCAGCCATACCCCTGCAATACCAAGGGCGGCGACTGTAACGATCCCGCTTATAAAAACCGTTTTCTCCCCGGCGTCACACCCCGCAAACCGCGCCGCGGCGCAGTACAGCATCTTTCCCCCGTCCAGGAAGCTTATGGGAAGGAGGTTGTAAAGCCCCAGGACGAGGCTCACGCCCGCCAGTGTGTACAAGCCCGTTTTTGAAGCTGTGACTGCAAGAGCGATGCTCCCCAAAGGTCCCGCCCCAGCGCAGAGAAACTCCCTGCCGTAGCTCATCAGTTCCGTCCTGCACAGTATCTCAAGGCCCGTGACGCGGAAGTTCAGTCCCTCCGCCCTGCCGCCCGCGCACAGGATGGCTCCGATGTGCGACAGCTCGTGAACCGCCGCGGCGGCGGCAAGGGACACCATCATCCCGTCCCGGTCAAAAAAATATATCGCCGTCCAGAGCAAAACCGCTCCCGGCGATACCGTTATCCTCTTTTTCACGCCAGATAGTACTCCGGGTCGATCCTTATCCCGTTCACACGGATCTCAAAGTGAAGGCAGTTCCCGGTGGCGTTCCCGGTGCTGCCTACCTCTCCGATCTTCTGCCCCGTTTTCACGGTATCACCGTCCTTCACGGTGATTTCGCTGCAGTGACCGTACACTGTCCTCACTCCGTCGGGATGATCCACCATGATGTATTTCCCGAGGCTCGCCCCCTCCCCCACGGCATAAACCGTGCCGTCGGCAAAAGCGCAGATATCCGCACCCTCTGCGGCTCCGATATCCGTCCCGTAATGGAAGCGCACCACCTTATCAACGGGGTGGTTCCTGTACCCGAAATGGGACGTCACAGCGCCGGAAACGGGCGCGGCATAGGTGAAACACAGCTCCGCCGGGTTGTAGCTTGCGTCCTCCGGCGGAGGCGTCTCATCCACACGGGAATAAGTCAGCGCGGTGGCTGTCAGTCCCCTTTCCGGCGGAGTGTATTCCTGTATTACCGCCTCTCCCTCCGGTTCCGGTTCCGCAGGCGGTTCCGGCTCCGCATCGGGTTCCTGTTCCTCCGCTTCCGCCCCGGCCTCCAAAGTATCTCCGCCGGTTTCCGTCCTGAAGGCGTACCGATACGCCTCCGCCATACCTTCCTTTAAGTCCTTCTCCCCCGATACTGTCTCGCCCAGGACGGCTATTGCCGCCCGGTAATCCACATTCCCGCCGATGAGTCCAAGGGCGTCGTCCCTGGTTTTGTCCACCGCCCCCGGGAACACCGTCTTCACAAAGGCGGCCGCCCCGAACAGCACAAGGCATATTGCCAGCTTCACCGCCCGTTTAAGCTCCTTCGGCGTCATCTTTTCGGACTCCGGGGTTTTCTTCCTGTTTGCTTTTACGTTTTCCACAGACACACCTCCCCTTGTGAAATTGTATTCACTTTTCTTTTGAAATATGAAAAAGCGCCGTCCGAAGACGGCGCTTTCAGTATTTCAGCTATTTGGTGAGTATGAACTTTGTTGTATGGCGGTAAACCTCGCCCGGTCTGAGTACGGGGGACGGAGCGTTGGGATTGTTTATGGCATTGGGCAGGTTCTGTGTCTCGATGGCATAGCCGAAGTGCTTGCCGTACTTCGCGCCGCCCTTGCCCACTCTGTCCTCGGGAATGTAGTTGCCGGTGTAAAGGTGGACACAGGGCTGATCGCTCAGAACCGTGAGTTTTATTCCGCTTAAATCGCTCTCAGCCTCAAGCATTGGCCGAATTCCCTCACCCGGAACGGGGAAGCTGTGGTCGATGCCGTTTGCGTTTATTATCTGCCGGTCGGTGTAGGGGTACATCCCGCTCAGCCGGTGGGTTCCGTCCAGATCAAAGACGGTGCCCGCAACATCCATGAATTCCCCGGTGGCAAGGCAGTATTCATCCACCGTGCCAACCTTGTCGGCATAGATCTTTATCCGCTGGTCCAGGGTGTCATGGCCGCAGTCGTGACCGTCAAGATTGAAATAGGGGTGATTTGTCAGGTTCAGGATGGTGGTCCTGTCCGTTATGGCGGAAACCTCTATGGTAAGAGCACCGTCCTCACTGAGGGAAAAGTCCTCGGTCACAGTCAGTTCGCCGGGGAATCCCTCCTCCATATCACGGCTGACATACACCATGCGGAGTTTTTCGCCCATGGGTTCGGCTTTCCACAGCTTCTTATCAAAACCCTCAAGCCCGCCGTGATTGCAGTTGGGGCCGTTGTTTATTGCCAGAGTGTAATCCACGCCCTCAAGGGTGAATTTACCCCCGGCAATACGATTGCCGACCCTGCCGATGGACGCGCCCATGTACTCCCCGTGATTCAGGTAACCCTCAAGGTCGTCAAAACCGAGGATCACATCGGTGCCGTCAACGGAGAAGCTTGTTATCGCCGCGCCGTAATCTGTGATCTTCACTTCAAATCTGCCTGCGGTAATGGTATACAGGCTTGTCTCTCTGCCGTCGGGCAGAATGCCGAAAGGTGTTTTCTTCATTTTCAGTCTCCGTTTTATCTTATAACGCCGCCCAGCTCGTCCTTAATGGCAGTGAGAACGCCGTTTACTGTGTCGTCGGCCATCTGGTCGGTGAGGGTCTGATCGTCGGCTCTCAGTTTAAGGGAGAAGGCTGTGCTCTTCTTGCCCGCCTGAATATGCTCGCCCTTGTAGATGTCAAAGAGCTTCACGCCCTTTAAGAGCTTGCCGCCGGCCTTCTTTATGGTGTTTACAAGGGAAGCGATGGTGACCTCGTCGTCAACAACAACGGCGATATCCCTTGTGATCGCCGGGTATCTGGGGATGGGCTCGTAGCCCTTCTCCTCACTCCTTGCGGCGATGCAGTTATAGAAATCGAGCTCCACCGCATAGGACTCGCCCAGATCGTATGCGGCAGCCGTGAGGGGATGAAGCTGACCCATAACGCCGAGAACTGTGTCGCCGGATTTTACAACGGCGCAGCGGCCGGGATGGTAAGAGGGGTTCTCGCTCTCAGCCTCAAAGCTGACGTTCTCGATACGCATTCCCTTGAGTATTGCCTCAACAGCGCCCTTCATCTTGAAGAAATCCGTATCGCCGTAAGCGCCCAGTGTGAGTATCACTCTCTCATCGGGAAGTTCTTCGCCTATGTTCCTGTAGATTCTTGCCAGCTCGTAAAGGCGCACGTTCTCGTTGCGGTAGCTGTTGTTGCGGCTCATGATCTCCAGCATGGAGGGCAGGGATGTGGTGCGCATGACGCTGGTGTCCTCGCCCAGAGGATTCAGGATCCTCACGCTGTTTCTCAGGCTGCTGTCGGGGGCAAGTCTGATTTTGTCATAAGCGGAGGGGCTTATGAAGGAATAGGTATAGATTTCGGAGAAGCCCAGCGCACGGCACATGGAAGCGACCTGACGCTCCAGCGACTGCTTCACTGTGAGGGCGCCCATTGTGGTCTCGCCCTTCAGCATGGTGGGCTCAATGTCGTTGTAGCCGTAAAGTCTGGCGACTTCTTCCGCCAGGTCGGAGTAATGCTCGATGTCGCCTCTCCAGGAGGGAACTGTCACGACGCCGTTTTCCACTGTGAAGCCGAGAGATTCCAGAGCCTCCGCCATGAACTCCTCGGAAATATCGGTTCCCAGAAGGGCGTTGATCCTGTCGGGCTGGAGGTCCAGCTTCAGGGGCTCGTACTCCTTTGCTATCACGTCGATGATGCCGTCAATGACCTCGCCGGCGCCGAGCATCTCAACAAGCTCGCAGGCTCTCTGAACGGCGTCCCAGGTGTTCTCCTGATCCAGGCCCTTCTCGAATCTGCCGGAGGCGTCGGTACGCATGGTGAGCTTCGCCGCCGTGCGTCTGACGGAGGTGCCGTTGAAGTTGGCGGACTCAAAGACCACGAACTTTGTGTTATCCGTGATCTCGCTGTTTGCGCCGCCCATAACGCCTGCAACGGCAACGGGCTTACTGCTGTCGGCAATGACGAGCATGGTGCTGTCAAGCTTCCTCTCCTGATCGTCCAGGGTGTTCATGATCTCGCCGTCCTCAGCGGTTCGAACGATGATCTTGCCCTCGTCCAGGCAGGCGTAGTCGAAGGCGTGCATGGGCTGGCCGTACTCCAGCATGACGTAGTTTGTTATGTCAACTATATTGTTGATGGGACGGACGCCGGAAGCGCGGAGGCGCTGGCGCATCCACAGGGGGGACGGCTCGATTTTGATGTTCTTCACCATTCTGGCGGTGTATCTGGGGCAGAGATCGGGGTTCTTTATCTCAACGGACAGATGCTCGTTTATATCGCCGCCCGCGCCCTTGACCTCGGGCTTGTGGAGCTTCAGCTCCGTGCCGAAAGTGGCGGCGGTCTCTCTTGCCAGACCGATGACGGAGAGGCAGTCGGGGCGGTTGTTGGTGATCTCGAACTCCACAATGCTGTCGTCAGCGCCGATTAAGGGCCTGATGTCGTCACCGGGCCTGCAGTCTTCCTTAATGATGAAGATGCCGTCGGTGATGGCATAGGGGAAGTCATGGGTGTCGAGCTTAAGCTCACCCAGGGAGCATAGCATACCGTTGGAGGGCACGCCGCGGAGCTTGCCCTTTGTGATCTTGATGCCGCCGGGAAGCAGGGACTTGTGCATGGCCACGGGGACCAGATCGCCGGCGTTCACGTTCTGTGCGCCGGTGACTATCTGGATGGGCTCATCCTGTCCCACGTCAACCTGGCATATCCACAGATGGTCAGAGTCGGGATGGCGCTCGATCTCAACCACCTTACCCACAACAACATTTTCTATTTCCTTTGAAGGTTCCTCGGTGGCCTCCACCTTGGAGCCTGATATGGTCATTCTCTCAGCGTATTCTCTGGCAGGAGCGTCCACCTCGGTAAACTCGGCCAGCCATTTTCTTGACAGCTTCATATATGTTGATCCTTTCGATTATTGATTATTTATTCATTATATTTGTTTTGTCTTAGTGCTTAAATAATTACAGCCTTCTCACGCCTGCGCGGCGGGCGACCAATGGTCGCCCATACACTGGTGTTTTCCCACCGCACCAGTAGGGGCGATCATCGATCGCCCGCCGACGGCGCAGATTCGGATAACGCATGCATCTGCAATAGGAGAACAATCATCAGGCTACCACCACGAGCGCCAAATCAAAATCCACCACCGCAAGGAGCGGCTAAGCGGGTTAGACGCAGGCAGTATCAGACAAGCTGTCTGCCGCTTTCGCCAAAGGTTATTATGTGGCTTTGCCTACCGTTTCAGGGAAAGGATTCAAAAGGAAAACGGCATATTAAGCCGTTGTCCTTTTGTCGCCTCTTTCCCCCATTTCTGGCGAAACAGAAATGGGGTGCCCCGCGGCATAAGCGGTGAAAAGGCCAAATTCCTTTGAGGAACTAAACCATTAAGAAACCCATTGCAAAGAATCAGGTTATTCCATATTCAGCGGAGCGTTTAAAACTGTGACAGGAATCTTGCGTCGTTTTCGTAAATAAGGCGCATATCGGTGATGCCAAAGCGGCGCATAGCCACACGCTCAAGACCTACGCCGAAGGCGAAGCCGGAGTACTCGTCGGGATCTATGCCGCAGCCCGCCAGAACCTTGGGATGAACCATGCCGGCGCCGAGAAGCTCGATCCAGCCCTCGCCCTTGCAGACACGGCAGCCCTCGCCGCCGCAGGCGAAGCACTGAACGTCAACCTCACAGGAGGGCTCGGTGAACGGGAAGTGATGGGGACGGAAACGGGTCTTGGCCTCGGGGCCGTAAAGCTTTGCAACGAGAGCGTTCAGGGTGCCCTTCAGGTCGCCCATGGTGATGCCCTTGTCAACAACGAGGCCTTCGATCTGATGGAACATGGGAGAATGGGTGGCGTCAACCTCGTCCTTGCGGTAAACCCTGCCCGGGCTGATGATGCGGATGGGGGGCTTTGTGACCTCCATGACACGGACCTGTACGGGGCTCGTCTGGCAGCGGAGATGGACTCTCTCATCCTCGGTGATATAGAAGGTATCCTGCCACTCGCGGACGGTGTGACCCTCGGGAATGTTCAGCTTGTCAAAATCATAAACGGAAAGCTCCACCTCGGGGCCCTCAGCGATTGTAAAGCCCATGCCCACAAAAATGTCCTTGACCTCGTCAAGAACGATGGTCATGGGGTGCTTGTGACCCACGGGGATCTCTGTGCCGGGGATGGTCACGTCCAGCTTTTCGGCCTTGAGCTTCTGCTCAAGCATCTTCTCCTTAATGATGCCGGAGGCAGCGGTGATGGAATCCTCAATGTCGGCCCTGATCTTGTTTGCCATCTGACCGATGACCGGTCTCTCCTCGGGGGAGAGCTTGCCCATCTGCTTTAGAATACCGGTGATCTCACCCTTTTTGCCGAGATATTTTACGCGAAGCCCGTCCAGCTCTTCCGCCGAACCGACCTTTTCAAGTGCTGCCAAAGCTTCAGCTTTGATCTGTTCAAGTTTTTCTCTCATAACGACTCCTCAAATAGTAAATATTATGCTGTAAAGGATATTTCCAAAAAAATATACCCTTCGCCCCACACAGGACGAAAGGCATTTCTTCCGCGGTACCACCTGATTTCGGCATACGCCGCACTCAAGCCGCCGACATATCATCGGCCGCAACAGCCTTTAACGAAGCCACCCGCCGGTGATTAGCCGGACGCTCCCGGGCGAACCAAGCACATTCTCCGCAGGGCGCTTTCAGCCTCCGGCTGCCCCTCTCTTTCGCGGCAAAGCGGTACTATTTTCCCGTTCTCAGCGGTTTTCTTTTACCACCATAATTTTATACCACATTTTCCCCGGTTTATCAATATGTTTTTTACTATTTTTATAACGAAAAGAGGGTGATGTTTTTCGATGCACTGGGCATAATGTAAAAAGCCTCGCAGAGTTTCACCGCAAAAGCGGTGAAATAAATTTAAATCATTTTTCCCGGGAGCATGTATCACGGGAAAAATACAGGAAAGCCGCAAACGTGCAAATTGAATTATCATTTTCAATAATTCTTATCAATTCAATTTGTGCGATGCAGCGGCGCTATTCTCAAAGCAAATCGCAAGATTTGCTTTGAAGCGTGTCGACTTTTTCGACACGCTAAAGAGCGCACCGATATTCGATGCGCTCTGTTGATTTCAAACAATATCAGCCGATGACGTTCTTCGCGCCCCAGTAAACGCCTGCCCAGTAACCGGTGAACAGATCGTTTATGATAACGCCCTTGCGGGAATTTGCCGCGTGGATGAACTGGCCGTCGCCTATGTAAAGGCCTACGTGTGTGACGCCTCTGCCGTCATCGGAGAAGAACACGATGTCGCCGGGCTTGAGGTCTGACTTGGAGACCTTTGTGCCGTTGTTGGCGTACTGGGCGGAGGCTGTACGGCTCATGTTGTAGCCGTAGGTCAGCTTGAAGATGTAATAGATAAAGCCGGAGCAGTCAAAGCCGGAGGGGCTTGTACCGCCGTAAACGTATCTGTAACCGTTGTACTTCTTAGCGAAGGAGACGATCTCAGCTCTCAGCTCGTCGTTGGCGCTGACTGTGCTCTTTAATGCGTCATTCGCACCGGATGTGAGGGCGCCGCCCAGTGTGACATTGGAAGTACCCAGAGTTACGGATGAGCCGGTATTTGCGGATGCGCCGCCTGTGATGTTCATAAAGTCGGAACGCAGATATCCTGCCTTGCCGTTGTACTGAACCTTGTACCAACCGTTATTGATGCCGGTGACGGTCATCTTTGTGCCGCTCTTATAGGAGCCGACCACGGAGGAAGAAGTATTGGGCTTGCTTCTCATCCTGACACCGTTGCCGGTAACAGTACCTGTTGCTGTAAAGTTCTCTGTCTTGAGGACGTCCTTGAGGTAGCTCGCGGAAACGTAACCCACTGTGCCCTGATAATTGATCTGATACCAGGAGCTTGTTGTCTGCTCAAGAACGACCACTCTGGCGTTTTTCGCCACGGAGCCGGCTACTGAATAGGATGTGCCGGGGCCTGAACGAATGTTAAGCTTGCTGGCCGTAACTGTTGCGGCGCCGTACGCCACGGTGCCTGCCGCGCTTGCGGTTGCCGCGAACAGCGATAACGCCATTGCAAGCACAAGAACCATGATCGTAAGTTTTCTGATCTTTTTCATTGTATCTCTCCTCATTCTGCAGTTGCAAGAGCTCTCGTCAGCCAGACAGTGGCAAGATCCATCGCCACATACAGGCTGTCCTTCTCCGCCTTCTTTACTATCCTGTCTCTTGATTTGACATCGGGATCCGTCCTTTGGAGCTGAACGGAAACCTTTGTCGCAACTTCCATGTCTTTTACGGTCTTGGTGGACAGGATCTGGAGCATGATGATGTACTTGTCTTTCATGTCACCCAGGAATAACAGATTATCCTTCCTGCGGAGCGGGTAACCCTTGTATTCAAGATATTCACTCTTTGTTGCCACGTTGTTCCCTCCTGTCGTGAATTATCGTAACCAAATTGTAACACATTGTAGCCCGTTTGTCAACACCTTTAAAAGTATTTTAAATCCTCGGAAATCTGCTGTTTTTCGGACTTAAGGTCGAAAACAGATACAGTGCGCAAAACCCCCGGCAGAGCAAACTTCTGCCGGGGTCCTTCATTTTGTAACTATAGACAAACCAGGATTACGAGAAATAGCTTCGCAGAATTTCGCCGCGTAAGCGGCGAAACAAA
>JAFRUW010000135.1 GCA_017438675.1 Oscillospiraceae bacterium
AAGCTCCGCTAAGCTCGCCCTCCCTTGGTCGGTCGGGCTCACCCGTTCCGCTGCTGCTCCTCTTCCCACAAAATCTACGATTTTGCGGGAGCCCTATGTGACAGCCCCCGCGACCCTTGGGGGCCTGACATGCGCCCCTGCGGGGATGAACCGAATAGGACGACAAACAAAATCGGCGGGCAAAATGCCCGCCGATACGTTGAGATACAAAATCAGAACAGCTTCCACACTTCCTGTGACAGCGCTGTGGGATCCTCCACGGGGATACCGGCGATAAGAAGCGCCATGTCGTAGAGGATTTTGGCGTAGCCCGCGGCCTTTTCCTTATCGGTGTTGTATGCTTCCTTAAGCGCCGCAAACACGGGATGGCCGCCGTTTAATTCAAGGACCCGCTCTGCCTTGACCTTCGGGCCTTCGCCGCCGGGTATGGAACTGAAATACTTCTCCATCTCAAGGGAAACCGGTCCCTCTGTGGAGATGCACACGGGATGGCTCACCAGCTTGCGGCTGAGCTTTACGGAGGACACCTTGTCCCCCAGCGTTTCCTTTATAAACCCGAAGAGCGCCTCGTCGTCCTCTTCCTTTTCCGTACTGCCGTTCTCAGGCTCAAAGCCCAGATCGTCGTCATTTACGGACCTGAACTGCTTATCAGAATAGCTCTCAAGGATCTGAACCACAAACTCATCGGCGGGATCGGTCATGTACAGCACGTCGTAGCCGCGGTTCAGGACCGGCTCCGTCTGAGGCAGGCCCTTAGCGATGGCAATGCTCTCTGCCCCGGCGAAGTAGATGTACTCCTGACCCTCGGCCATTTTGTCAACATACTCCTTCAGGGAGATGAGCTTGTCCTCTTTTGCGGAATAGAACATAAGCAGATCCTGCAAAAGCTCCTTCTTCCCGCCGTAGGTGTTCACAATGCCGTACTTGAGCTGAAGCCCGAAGGCGTTATAGAACTTCAGGTACTTCTCCGGCTCCTTGTCCATGAGGCGCTTGAGCTCCGCCTTTATCTTCTTTTCGATGTTGGAGGCGATGACCTTGAGCTGCCTGTCGTGCTGGAGAAGCTCACGGGAGATGTTTAAGGACAGATCCGGGGAATCCACCACGCCCCGGACGAAACGGAAATGCTCCGGCAGAAGGTCGGCGCACTTGTCCATGATCATAACGCCGGAGGCGTAGAGCCGAAGCCCCGGTTCATAGGCGGTGGTGTAGTAGTTGAAGGGGGCGGCGCCGGGGATGAACAGCATGGCCTTATAGCTCACAAGACCCTCGGCGTTTACACGGACAACGGAGAGGGGATCCGAGGCGTCAAAAAACGTGTCCTTATAGAACTTATTGCAGTCCTCATCGGAGACCTCATCCTTAGACCGCTGCCAGATGGGTACCATGCTGTTAACCGTCTCGTCACCGAGAATGATGGGCCAGCGAATGTAATCCGAATACTTCTTTATAAGGGCGCGGAGGCGGTAATCCTCAAGGAACTCATCATACTTTTCCGTTTCCGTATCGGGCTTCAGGTCGAGGATGATATCCGTACCCCAGCCTTCCCTGTCGCAGTCCTCGATGGTATAGCCCTCTGCGCCGGAGGAGACCCATCTGAGTCCCTTTTCCGAACCGTAGGCCCTGGTTATAACCGTGACCCTCTGGGCCACCATAAAGGCCGAATAAAAGCCCACGCCGAACTGACCGATGATATCCGAGGTGTCGTCGCCCTTTTCGGCCATCTGCTCCTTGAAGCTTAAGGAACCGCTCCTGGCTATGACGCCCAGGTTGTTTTCCAGCTCCTCCTCAGTCATGCCCACGCCGTTGTCGGAGACGGTGAGGGTCCTCGCGGCCTTGTCGGGGGTGACGGTGATCTTATACTCGCTCCTGTCCATACCCACCTTCTCGTCGGTGAGGGAGATATAGGACAGCTTGTCGATGGCGTCAGAGGCGTTGGAGATGAGCTCCCGGAGGAAAATCTCCCTGTTGGTGTAGATGGAATTTATCATGATGTCCAGAATTCGTTTGGACTCGGTCTTGAACTGTTTCTTTCTCATAATATCACTCCTGTCTTCTTTGTATTGCTTTTCAGTACCACTATATTGTAGTACTTAATCCTGTTTTTTCAAGAGGGGGGATGAAAAATTTACCGAAAATTCGAATTTTCGGCTATACGACACGGGCGGCGCGACTCTCAAAAGATTTGTTTTGAATAATGTCGGGCATATTGCCATAAATGACTGAAAACAGCTAATTCTTTTTTATAATGTATAATCCCCTTTTTTACTTGTAACACATACAAAAATATGATATAATACGGGAGGTTAATAATTTGTTTCCGGAAGACAATGAAAGGTTAAAAGATATCGATATGAACTCTGTATCCGATGTGTGGAAAACGCTCACAGATATGCTGCTTAAGAGGGAGACCCTTTCTCAGACCGCCTATGACACCTGGTTCAAGGACTGTCAGGCGGTGGATCTGGTGGACAACAGGCTGGTCCTCCACACTCCCTCCGAGTTTAAAAGAAATATTATTGAACAGCGCTTCTCCAAGATTCTGTCAGACGGCCTGATGGAGATTTTTTCATGTCAATTTGAGATCATGGTGCTTTGCGGCAGCGAGCTTGACGATTACATGAGAGATACAAAGGAGAAGGAAAAAGGCTCCAACGACGGTGAGTACATC
>JAFRUW010000136.1 GCA_017438675.1 Oscillospiraceae bacterium
GCCGATGGGGTTGAAGTACCTGAGAAGGACGGCGGAGAGCTCCTTGTCGGCGTTGGCCGTGTCGGTGATGATCTGCTCGATCATGTACTTTGTCCAGCCGTAGGGGTTTGTGCAGCCCGTGGGCATGCCCTCAACAAGGGGTACGGTCTCGGGAATGCCGTAAACCGTGGCGGAGGAGGAGAAGACGATCTGCTTTACGCCGAATTCCTCCATGACCTCCAAAAGGGTGAGGGTGGCGTCCAGATTGTTCCTGTAGTACATGAGGGGCTTTGCCACGGACTCGCCCACCGCCTTGTAGCCGGCAAAGTGGATGACCGCGTCAATGTCGTTTTCCTCAAAGACGATGCGGAGGGCCGCCTTATCCGATACGTCGATGGGATAGAGGGGGATCGCCTTGCCTGTGATCTGCTCGGCAAGCTTTACAGCCTCCGGCTTTGAATTGTAATAGTTGTCGGCAATGACCACGTCGTAGCCCGCATTCACCAGCTCAACCGCCGTGTGCAGACCGATATAACCGTTGCCGCCTGTGAGTAAGATCATGATTATTACCTCCTGAGTAAGTTATTTGAATACATTATATAATCACTAAAATCGTATGTCAACAAATAAAGGGGCTTGTTTTCCACTCCGCGGCAGCGCTCTGGATCTGAGGAGAGGCAAGGCCCCACAGTGACGTGGCCTTCGCCTCAAGTGAGAATATCCGGGAGGCTCTTTCGTCCAGCTCCTTTGCTGCCGCGGGCTTTGTTATCACCGGGAGATACGTCTTTTCCTTTATCTCCCTTAACAGCTCCCGGCCCCGTCCGTTTGCCGCCAGCACCCGGATATAGGGCGGCGGGCCGCTGCCGTCGTCCTTCGAGATTCCCAGCCAGGCGGACAGTATCAGCCGCCGCACACGGCTCATGGGGTAGCGCTTCGATTTCGTGTTCTCCATTATTTCAATAAGGCTGTTCGATTCCTGTACCGCTTTTATGAGGCGGTTGGAAAGTCCCTCCCCGGAATGGGGGACGCTGTCGAAATCCGCTTCCTCCATTGCGCGGAGCTTTCCCAGTATCGCCCGTTCGCAGTTATTGAGGCTTGCCGGCGCTCTCCCGGCGCTCATCTCCTCCGAGAACACGCTTACTGCCGCCTCCGGGCAGTATCGGGGGAGGTCGCGCAGGTTTTCCCTGATGTAGGTGGCGGAGGCGATATTGTCCGACGGTGTGAGGCTGTCGTGATCCGCTTCACACCTCGGCACCGTGACGGGCTCCATCTTCGAACCCATGCGCCGGAGGGCGTTCAGATACTCCACAGCCAGAATGTTGTTGGGGGAGGACAGTATCTCCCCGAGACCGCTGTCCAGCTCACCGAGGGCCTTCTCCCGCGCCGCGGCGTAGGAAACGCCGGTTGACATAATATCCCTGATCCTGCTCTCCGATTCCTCGGAGCCCCGGGCCGCTGCCATGAGCCTCTCAATATCGCCGCACTCGCTGCCGAAGGACAGGTGCGTAACGACGCCCAGCCGCTCAAGTATCCACACGCCGCCTCTGGCGAAGTTCTCCGCCGAGGACAGCGCCCAGGGTACGGGCAGCTCCAGAACAAGATCGGCGCCGCAGAGTACCGCCGCCTTCGCCCTCGCGTACTTTGAGAACAGGGCGCAGTCGCCCCGCTGGACAAAATTTCCGCTCATGACCGCGACGACAGCTGTGTCCCCGCCCGGTATTTTGCGGGCTGCGTCTATATGGAATCTGTGCCCGTTGTGGAAGGGATTGTACTCACATACGATGCCTGCGGCGTTCATAAACGGCTCCTTTCAAAAAAACTCAGGAAAAACGGGAAATTTTTCAAAAAAACCTGTTGAGAAACAGACGGATTTGTATTAAAATATTATAGCTTATATTTGAAGTCATTTCAAGAAAAAGCCGTTAAACGGCAGAACTAAAAATAAGGAGACTAATATGAATATTCTTGTTATCAACGCGGGCAGCTCATCCCTGAAGTATCAGCTTTTCGACATGGAGACCGAAACCGTCCTGGCAAAGGGCCTTTGCGAAAGGATCGGCCTTGACGGTCACCT
Organism: Oscillospiraceae bacterium; assembly: GCA_017438675.1. GTDB lineage: Bacteria > Bacillota > Clostridia > Oscillospirales > Oscillospiraceae > SIG495. The sequence goes on from JAFRUW010000136.1 coordinate 2,054, forward strand.
GAAGCACACCCCCCTCGGAAACGGCAAGCCTGTTTTCGATGAGGACGTGGCTCTTAAGGATCATTCCGTAGCCATCCAGGCAGTCATTGACAAGCTGGTCAGCGAGGAATACGGCGTGGTGGGTTCCATGGCTGAGATCGACGCCGTCGGCCACAGAGTCGTTCACGGCGGCGAGAGCTTCAACGAGAGCACACTCATCACCGACGAGGTCCTGAAGGCCATTGAGGACTGCATCCCCCTGGCGCCTCTCCACAATCCCGCCAACATCACCGGCATCAAGGCATGCCAGGAAGTCATGGGTCCCGATGTTCCCCAGATCGCAGTGTTCGACACCGCTTTCCATCAGACCATGCCCGAAAAGGCATTTATGTACCCCATCCCCTATGAGTATTACAGAGAGGACAAGATCCGCCGCTACGGCTTCCACGGCACCTCCCACAGATACGTTGCCGCCAGAGCCGCCGAGCTTATCGGCAAGCCCGCCGAAGAGCTGAAGCTCATCTCCTGCCACATGGGCAACGGCTCCTCCATCTGCGCCGTTGACGGCGGAAAGAGCGTTGACACCTCCATGGGCTTTACTCCTCTTGCAGGTCTTCCCATGGGCACCCGCTGCGGCGATATCGACGCCGGCATCATGGAGTACATCATGAACAAGTACGACATGGGCATCGGCGAGATGATGACAGTCCTCAACAAGAAGTCCGGCATGGTGGGCATCAGCGAGCGATCCTCCGACTTCCGTGATCTTATCGACGCCAGCGCCGAGGGCAGCCACAAGTCCGGTCTGGCTCTCGACATGTTCTGCTATGACGTGGCAAAGACCATCGGTTCCTATGTTGTGGCTCTGGGCGGCGTTGACGCCATCATCTTCACCGCGGGCGTAGGTGAGAATTCCAGGCCCGTCAGAAACGGCGTATGCAAGTACCTCTCCGCTATCGGCGCCGATATGGACCCCGAGAAGAACAGTGCCTGCAAGGGCGAGTGCGATATCGCAACGGACGACAGCAAGGTCCGCCTCTGGGTCATCCCCACAAATGAGGAGCTTGTCATTGCGAGAGACACAAAGGCAATTGCTGAGAAGTAATTTGTGCAGAATAACGCCGAAAAACCGTATTTTATCCCTTGACAAACAAATGCGGGGATGATAAAATACTCAAGCCGCTTTGAATGGGTATCTGCAAGAGAGCGTTGCTCCGCCCCCGACAGCGAGTCTCTAAATAAGTAAGAGGTGAAAAATCAATGTACGCAATTATCGAAACAGGCGGAAAGCAGTATCGCGTCCAGGAGGGCGACGTTATTTTCGTTGAGAAGCTTCCTGTTGAGGCTGAAGACACAGTAGTTTTTGACAAGGTTATCGCCGTTGTTGACGAGAACAACAGCAAGTTCGGTACTCCTACAGTCAAGGGCGCAAAGGTCGAGGCTAAGGTGCTTAAGAACGGTAAGGCTAAGAAGGTCATCGTCTACAAGATGCGCCCCAAGAAGAATTACCGCAGAAAGCAGGGCCACAGACAGCCTTACACAAAGGTAGAGATCAACTCTATCGTACTGTAAAAGCCACCCAAAGACCAATCTTCAGAATCAACATTAAAAAGACGGAGGTGTAAAGTTTAAATGGCACATA
>JAFRUW010000137.1 GCA_017438675.1 Oscillospiraceae bacterium
GAGGTCATAATACGGCTTATCATTCTTGAGAGCTTTGTAGTATGCGTTCTCGACACGGTTGCCGTAATCGGCCTTGCCGCGTGTCTCGTTAAGCTCGAGCCACTCGTCCAGGCTGAAGGTCTCGGGGAACTTGTGGAGGGCCTGGGTGGCGATGTATGAATCATAGGTCACGCGCACGCGACCGGCGGTGCCTGAACCCTTCCTGGTGGTAACGAGGATGACGCCGTTGGCGCCGCGGGTACCGTAGATGGCGGCGGAGGCACCATCCTTAAGGACGGAGATGGACTCGATGTCCTGGGTGGCGACATCGCTGAGTGAACCGCCGATGATGCCGTCAACGACCACGAGCGGGGAGTTTCCGCCATTGATGGAGGTGGCTCCTCGGATCTGGTAGCCGGAGGCGTTACCGCTGGCGTTGGTGTCGATGTTCAGACCGGCGACCTTACCTACGATGAGGGTCATGGCATTCGGAGCGGCCTTGTTGAAGTCCTCGGACTTTACGCTGACGACCGAGGAGGATATCTCCTTCTTGTTCAGCGTACCGTAACCGACGACGACGGTCTCTTCGATCATTTCAGTGTCTTCCTGAAGGGTAAGCCTTGCAGGAAGTTCAGATGCGACGTAAGTGACTGTCTGGTAACCGATGCAACTGATTTCGACAACGGCGCGGGCGCTGGATACGCGGAGGGAGTAATCGCCGTCCGGGCCGGTCGCCGTGCCGTTCGTGGTGCCGCGCTCTATGATGGATGCGCCGACCACGGGGCCGATTGCGTCGGAAATGACGCCACGGACTTCATATCCGCTCTGTGCAGACATGTGGACGGACGCGGCAAGGAACAATGCCGCGCCTGTTAGGAAAGCCAGAAACTTTTTCATGTGGATTTGGTTAATAAGTGTGTATTGATGTCCAAAACTAAACACGAGTCCCTTAAATAAATATGTATCGTTTTAATTTTTGGTGTGGACGGACGAAAAACATGCGTGAGCAGCCTTGACCGCAGCGGGGAAAGAGAATCGGCCGACGCTTTCCGCGCCGGCCGATTCCGATGGTTACAAATCAGATCTATTTACGTTGGAATGGCTCTCAATGTTGCTCGACCTGGCCTGTAAACTGGGTGGAAAACAGTTCACCGGAGCGGTAGGCTTGAGGTGAAGGAGGATATCAATAGGGCAAGGTTCATGAACCCTTCGAACCAGTGCCCGACCACCACTATCGCGCACTTGACGGCCAGATAGATGATAATCAGGTTCTCCGGATCGTTGAGTTTCATCATTATCTGTTCCTTGCTCATCTGCTGGAAGAAGCTTTTGCGGGAAGGGGTGCTGATAAGACAGCAGAGGAATATCGCGCCCCAGCCCATTGCCAGCAAGCCGGCACAGACGAACAGGTCGATGCGTGAAGTCAGGAATGCGGCGCAAAGTACAAGGCCTACAAGCAGTATCGGCATCAGGAAAAGACAGTGCCGTTTCCGGAGCATCCTGAGTACATAATAAATGGACAGCAGGAGCGCGGCCTCTCCGACGAATCCGATGATACCGCCTATAACCTCGCTGCTCTGCAGGGTTTTGGACCAGAGAAAAAGATAGGTCAGGAGAGCATAAATCGCGGTAAGGACCAGTAGGGCGGCATATAGGATGCCGGTAGTGAAGCGCGGAAGCTTGCCGTAATCGATATCGCTGGCGTCGTCGAATCCGGGATGCTTCACCCGTGCGACGATCCTTTCCAGCGCAGCCTCTTCTCCAAGCTCCTTCCAGTCGATGTACTGAACCGATGAAAGGTAAAGACTTACCGCATCGTCATAAGAGGACTTGTCCAGCCTGACGGGGATGATGCGCTTCCCGAATTGGACTGCGGTCCCTATCTCACGTCTCGTCCACTCGGAAGCGTTGGCCGCCTCCGAGGAAAGAAAAAGGAAAACGTCGCATTCCTTGATGTTGTGCGAAATGCGGGCGGCATAGGTATCGCCTCCGGAGAGTTGCTCCCGGTCGATCCAGTAAGAGACGCCTTCCCTGACGAGAGCATAGATAACCTTGTCCACAGCGTTACCGGGAATCACTTTGCCGTCATCGGCAATGTGATCCTTTTTAGCGTAACTTATGAATACCTGTGCCATCGTTCTGCAAATATAATCAACGGCATCCATAATTCCTCGGAGGGAACGACAAATATTTATGAGTAAATATTACGCATAATTCTTGCATTTACGGAATCCTTGCCGTATCTTTGCGTAAAATTAACTCATATATTATGAAACTTAAAGATTCCCTGCCATTGAAGATAGCCCTCATGGGTGTCGTTGCATTGTCACTTCTCGTTCCCCTTGCCATGATCCAAGGCCAGATCCATGACCGGGAGACCGCGGCGGCCAAAAGCCGTTTCGAGGTATCCAACAGCTGGGGCCTTGCCCAAACCCTTGCCGGACCTGTCCTCAGGTTCACCTACAATGTGGAAGAACTTGACGATAAGAAGAACAGAACTACGGTCGAAAAGGTCGGGACGGTGTATCCCAGGACCCTTGATTACGATATCGACATTTCCACTCAGACCCTGCACCGCTCCATATACGATGTCATGGTCTATGGTGCCGATGTAGTCGTGAC
>JAFRUW010000012.1 GCA_017438675.1 Oscillospiraceae bacterium
GAGAAGGTGGAGATCTCCGGCGGGACCTTCGCCATCACCGCCCACGAGGGGATCGAGGGGACCTATATCCTCATCAGCGGCGGGGAGATCGGCATCCAGGCTTCGGACGACGGCATCAATGCCGCCCGGAAATCCACCGCCTACACTCCCACCGTGGAGATCACCGGCGGCACCGTCTCCGTCACCATGGGCGCGGGGGATACCGACGGCATCGACTCCAACGGGGATATCGTCATCACCGGCGGCACCGTCTCTGTCAACGGAAACTCCGCCTTTGATTACGACGGCTCCGCCACCTTTACCGGCGGCACCGTGTATATCAACGGGCAGCAGGTCACCGCCCTCCCCAATCAGATGATGGGCGGCGGCATGGGCGGCGGTCCCGGCGGCCACGGCGGTCAGGGCGGCGGCCCGGGCGGTCAGGGCGGCTTTGGCGGCAAAGGCGGACATCCCTGATACGGAGAATCGAAGTGCGCGCTGAAAAATGCCCCTCCCCGCCGTGGGAACAGTACACACCTGCCACTGGGAATTGCTCCCTCCGGGGGAGGGAGGTGGACAGACGCAAAGCGGCTGACTGAGGGAGCCTGCGGGCGCTGGCGGGAGGACACGCAAGTACATTACAGGCCTTTACCGACGCTCGTCGATGGCAGCGTCGGCAAAGGCCTGTTGTCCTTGTGAAGTTTTCGAGTCAAATGGTCTATATAGAAGTTGAGATAACCTAAGACCTTTTTCCGCCTTGTCGAACCTTATATACTTTCGTATTCTTTACTTGTAGAATTGCGCCTGCATGCTATACAAATCTGCGTATAATCCCGCTTTCTCAATCAATTCGCTGTGCGAGCCGTATTCTTTCAGTTCTCCCTTAGAAAAAACAGCTATATTATCGCAGAATTGCGCTGAGGAGAGCCTGTGTGAAATAAACACTGCGCTTTTACCATCTACGATATCCGAGAAATGCTGGTACAACTCAAATTCGGCACGTGGATCAAGAGCTGCTGTCGGCTCGTCGAGGATAATAATCGGCGAATCTCTGAATAAGGCTCTGGCTAAAGCAAGTTTCTGTGCTTCTCCTCCAGAGGGCTCAAAACCATGTTCATCGAATTCTCGATTTACAAAAGTATGAACACCTTTCTCAAGCGTCGATATGCGTTGTGAAAGCCCCGTCGTTTTCAAAAGGTTTTCAGCCTGATCGTCAGAACACGGCTTACCAAGCGCGATATTATCCTTGACAGAAAACGAAAACAGTTTGAAGTCTTGAAAAACTGTCCCGAAGATCGCTATATACGCATCTGGATCCAGCTCACGAATGTCCATGCCGTTCAGGAGTATCACACCCTCGGAGGCATCGTACAGTCGCATAAGCAGCTTGACAAACGTTGTTTTCCCTGCGCCGTTTTCTCCAACGATTGAGAGCTTTTTTCCTGGCTCTAAAACAAGGTTCAAATGGCGAAGCGCCCATGTGTCCTGCCCCGGATAACGAAAACCGACATCTCGAAACTCGATCCGATATGGTCCTTCGGGCAAAGGGAGATTTCGCCCTTCACGTATTGTTTTGGGGAGGTGAAGATACCGTTCGACATCCTGAAAATACCGATCATAGTTCTGTATCTCAATCACATTTCCGATTACTTTTCGCAGCGCAAGTGCGAA
>JAFRUW010000138.1 GCA_017438675.1 Oscillospiraceae bacterium
CCGTATTCACTTTCGGCCCTGCCCCACTGACCTTCCTCAAGGCCTTCCGATATTTCTATAACGTTGCCATAGTAATTGGTCTGCTTGGTAAAATAGAAACCGTCAGGATAGTCCGCCGCCGCCGGATCTTCGGAATACTTGAGAATCAGGTCCTCAAAGTCACTTCCCGATTTCAGCATCTCTTCCAGAGAATCCGCCCTGTCCTTGGCGTTTTTTATTTCCTCTTCTGTTTTTGCCTCGGTCTTGGCGTAACCGGAATCATCAAAAATATAATTTCCGTCTTCATCGGTCAGTATATTGTATGCGGTATTGATGAAAATCGTTTTGATATGGAGAAAATTATCATTATAGTATGACTCCCGTTCATCATCCGTCACTTTGTCTATACCGTTGTCTCCGTACAGATACGCATACGCGGCCTTGATCTTTGCGTCCTTCTCATATATCCCTTTCAGGATCTGGGCATTGACGCCGAACTGTGCTGCGGCCAGATTGAATTCGGCGCGGCTGCCGTATTCGTCTATAAGCTGTTTGACCTCGCTTTCTATGGAAGCATAAACGTCGTTCGAAAGAGACAGGCCGTATTCATCGAAAAGCGCGAGGCAGATCGCATTGATCTTTATGTTGTCCTTTACTATCTCCGAAAAGAAATCGGCGATGGTCGTCGTTCCTTCTTCATCCATTGTCTTGGTCCAGAAGGAGCGGTTGTCCTGACCGCTGTTGTAGGTTGAAAGGATCTGCGCCTTGTATCTGGAAAGATAGAATTGGTATTCGTTTGCTGTCAGAACGGTATTTTTGTATTTGATTGCCGCGGAACCGGTCCCGCATCCTGAAAATGACAGCAGGAGCGCAGCGGCGCATAACACGCACAGGATCTTTTTGATCATTTTTTCTCTTCCTCCTCTTTTTGGCGGTTGATCTTTTCCATCTCTGCCAGATAATCTTTTGACAGATCTATTAATTTATCGATAAAAGCCGGGGAATTTGAAGCTTTTATCTTTACAACGGGATCAGGCAGCATGGTGATCGTGATATTGGGATATCGGTCATGCAGTTCGAGCCATGCAAGCGGTACCATTTCCTTCAGCTTGATTATCCCGTTGCCTCCTCTTACGGAAACAGACAGGAATCCGGCCTTTTCTCCCAGCGCTCTCAGGAATGACAGGCGGCAGATGTTCCGGGCTTCCGGGGGCAGTTCCCCGAACCTGTCGCACAGTTCTCCGCAGATATCGTCAAAATCAAGATCGGATTCTATGGTGGCGATCTTTTTATACATTTCCATCCTTTGCGCGGAATAAGGAATGTATTTTTCGGAAAGATAAGCGTTGTAAGGCATTTCAAGCTTGCATTCGGTCTTCGGTGCCGGCTTTATGCCTTTTTCCTCAAGGATCGCCTCGTTAAGAAGTTTAATATACAGGTCATACCCGATCGCATCCATATGGCCGTGCTGCTCGGCGCCGAGGATGTTTCCGGCGCCGCGTATCTCCAGATCTCGCAATGCTATCTTGAAACCGGCTCCGAACTCGGTAAACTCCTTTATGGATGAAAGCCTCTTTTCGGCGATCTCGGAGATCGCCTTTCCTTTCGGAAATGTAAGATAGGCATAGGCGCGCCGATGGCTTCTGCCCACCCGGCCCCTGATCTGGTGAAGCTGAGCCAGACCCATACGGTCCGCGTTTTCAATAATCAGCGTATTGGCATTAGGTATATCTATCCCAGTCTCGATTATCGTGGTTGAAACCAGGATGTCGATATCTCCGGCGAGCACGGACTGCCAGATATCCTCAAGCTGGGTCTTGTCCATCTTACCGTGTGCGACAGCGATCCTCGCTTCAGGGAATTCCTCTCTCAGCTTTACAGCCCGGGAAGAGATCGTTTCGACCCGGTTGTAGAGGTAGAACACCTGGCCTCCGCGCATCAGTTCCTTCCTGATCGCTTCGGCGATAATCGGATCATCGTGTTCCAGCACATAAGTCTGTACGGGGAGCCGCTCTCCCGGCGCCTCGTCGAGTATCGACATGTCGCGGATCCCGCTCA
>JAFRUW010000139.1 GCA_017438675.1 Oscillospiraceae bacterium
AATTTGTGAAGTGTATGCCCCTGGGCGTCGTTATGGACGAGCGAATCTGCAACGGTCACTACTACGCGACGGCTTTCCGCAGAATGAGCGAATATTTCAGCGACCCGTCAAAGCTTGAGGGTCCTCCGGAAGTCGTGAACGAAGACGTCCGCTGACGTATCCGCCCCTGTCTGACGTGCAGTGCACAGATTTATGAGCGGGATCGATAACGTAACGGCGAAAGCCGAAACGCAGGAATAACGCAGGAGTTTTTTTATGAAACAAAAAAGGTGAGCGCTCTGCTCACCTTTTTGCTGTTTTTGTTATTTTAAAAATCTACATCGTCGTAAAAGTCATAATCCGCAGGCTTTTTAAACTTTGCTGCAAGCCCGTCAATGCCTTCCTTCACTTTGTTGAAGAAAGACGCTATCTGCTCACGGTAAACGATAATAAGGGAAACGACCGCAGCGATTGACAGGATGACTGCAATGATTTTGATTGTGGTTCTATAATCTTTCATGATCTGACCTCCTTGATAGCAATTCAGATACCTTTTGCTGATATTTTACAATACAGGAAAGAAAAATGCAATATGAAATTGCGGACGTTTACATATTGTTAACTCCTGCCTGTGGAACCGAAGCCGCCTTTGCCGCGTTCGGTATCCTTCAGTTCCTCCGCTTCTGCAAACTCCGCTGTGACATAGGGGGCGACGATAAGCTGGGCGATCCTTTCAAAAGGCGTTATTGTCTGTTCATCCTTGCCGTGATTGTGGAGGGGTACCATAAGCTCCCCGCGGTAATCGCTGTCTATAATGCCCACCTTATTTGCGGGGGCAAGATCCCGTTTTAAGGCGAGACCGCTTCTTGCACAGACCATACCCACATACCCCTCGGGTATCTCAAGGGCGATGCCGGTATGGATAAGGACAGTCTCACCCGGACGGACAGTTATTTCCCTATCGGCAAGAGCGTAGATATCAGCACCTGCTGAACCCGGCGTCCCGTAGGAGGGGACCACCGCTTCGGGAACGAGTTTTTTATAAATGACCTTCATTTTGACCTCCGATGGTTTTTTTTGATTATAAACCTTACTTTCAATAAACGCAACTTAGTTAAAATCATATATTGTACAGATGGGGAAAATGATGTATACTTTATAAGGTTAAAAACAGACGCAGTATTTATCAGATTGGAGATCATTATGAATATTATTGTTCTTTGCGGCGGTATTTCACCCGAAAGAGATGTTTCACTTACAAGCGGTTCTGTTGTTGCATCCGCCCTCAGAAGGCGCGGCCACAGAGCTGTTCTCATGGATCTGTTTTTCGGTTACCGTGAGAAGTACGACGATCCCGCCGAGATATTTGAAAGACCCTACGACGACAGTATTTCAAAGGTGGGGGAGGACGCACCGGATATTGAGGCTGTAAAGCGCAGCCGCGTTCAGGACGACGACAGCAGGATCGGCGACAATGTCATCGAGGTCTGCCGGGCAGCCGATATAGTTTTCATGGCCCTTCACGGTGAGGACGGCGAAAACGGCAAGATCCAGGCGCTGTTCGATATTATGGGCATTAAATACACAGGCTGCGGTTATCTGGGCAGTGCCATGGCAATGAACAAGGGTGTGGCGAAGAAAATGTTCAGGGAGAACGGCATCCTTACCCCCGAGGGCTATGTTCTCAAAAGGACAGATGAGGTTTTCCCCAATCCCGGTTATCCCTGCGTTGTAAAGCCCTGCTCCGGCGGTTCCTCCGTTGGTACGTCCATTGCCCGCAACGACGACGAGTACATGGCGGCGCTGAAGCTTGCATTTAAGTATGACACCGAGGTAGTATCCGAGCTGTACATAAAGGGCCGTGAGTGCGACGTGGGCGTTATCGCCGGAAAAGCCCTCCCGGTAATTGAGATCTGCCCGAAAACCGGCTTTTACGATTACAAGAACAAGTATCAGAGCGGCCTTACCGACGAATACTGTCCCGCCGATCTTCCCGACGATGTGACGCTGAAGCTTCAGAGGGCCGCTGAGGCTGTGTTCGGCGCTCTGCATCTCGACGTCTATGCCCGTATGGACTTCATGGTGGATCAGAAGGGCGATGTGTACTGTCTTGAGGCAAACACCCTTCCCGGCATGACTCCCATGAGCCTGCTTCCTCAGGAGGCCGCTGCGGTGGGTATATCCTATGAGGAGCTCTGTGAGCTTATTGTTCACGAATCTTTGAAGAAATATAACTGACGGAGAGATTTTATGAAGATGAAACCCCTTTCGCTGGAAAAGATCGCACAGGTAACAGGCGGTGAATATCACGGTGACGACAGCCTTAAGGGTACGCTGATCGCTAATGTCGTCAAGGACAACAGGGAAGCGACGGAGGGCAGCCTTTTCGTCTGCATTCCCGGTGCCAAGGTTGACGGCCACGATTTTGCCGGCTCCGCTTATGAAAAGGGCGCCGTGTGCTGTCTTGCGGAAAAGATGCTTGATACCGATAAGCCCTTTGTGCTCGTGGAGAACACGGCAAAAGCTCTTGCAAAGCTTGCGTCATATTACAGAGGGCTGTTTGACATTCCCGTTGTGGGCATCACCGGAAGCGTAGGCAAGACCACGTCCAAGGAAATGACTGCCGCGGTGCTGTCCGAGAGGTTCAACGTGCTTAAAACCACCGCCAATCTCAACAATGAGCTGGGCGTGCCGCTGACTCTTCTCAGTCTCAGGGAAGCGCATACCGCCGCCGTCATCGAGATGGGTATCAGCGACTTCGGCGAGATGAGCGTGCAGGCGGAGATGGTCCGGCCCACGGCCTGCATCTTCACCAATGTGGGCTACTGCCATCTGGAGCAGTTGGGGGATACCCGCGGCGTGCTCCGGGCAAAAAGCGAGATCTTCGCCTATATGCCCCGG
>JAFRUW010000140.1 GCA_017438675.1 Oscillospiraceae bacterium
AACTTTATCGGCAATGTGGAGGCAAAGGATATACCCCTCGGAGGCTGCGATGTTGCGGTGTGCGACGGGTTTACGGGCAATATCATCATAAAAGGCTTTGAAGGCCTTGCGAAATTCCTTATGGGCGAAATCAAAAACGTCCTTATGAAAAACACCAAAACAAAGATCGGCGCTCTCCTTATCAAGAAAGACCTGAAGGAAGTCAAAAAGCTACTGGATATCGAGGAGGTGGGCGGAACGGCCCTTCTCGGTATCTCAAAGCCCGTTATCAAGGCTCACGGATCGTCCGACGCGAGGGCATTCTGCAGCGCCGTGAGACAGGCAATTTCCACTGTGGAGTCCGGCGTCGTCGATCTTATTCGTGAGAATATCGACTATATGCGTCTCAGCGGCGGCGAAGAATAAGGCTTTGCGGAGGGAAGATATGGTTTTTGAAAATCTGAAAGGGATCATTGCGGAATTGTTTACGGCGGATGAAGACAGTATCACTGAGGACACCAACCTTTATGATGACCTTTATGCCGATTCATGTGATCTTTACGAGCTGAGTCTCATCCTTGAGGAGGAATACGATCTCACCGAAGCAGACTTTGAGAAAATGGAGAAGTTCTGCACCGTCGGCGAGATTTGCGACTATATCACACAAACAATCTGACAGATGGCAAACGGCGGTTTATTCATCGCTTGCCCAGGTACCGCCTCGTGTCGGTGCGCGTTTGCGGGCTGATAGGGCGGTGCTTTTTTAGTACCGGAAAGAACGGAGATAATTATGAACGAGCTTGAAAAGGCCCTTGGCTACAGCTTTAAAAATCCGGAGCTGCTGAGAACGGCCCTGTCACATTCTTCGTATGTGAACGAAAAGAAAGGCCCCGGAGGGGTGTGCAACGAGCGCCTTGAATTTTTGGGTGATTCCGTCCTGGGTATGGTGACGGCGAAGTACCTTTACAACAGCTTCCCGGATATGCCCGAGGGCATGATGACAAAGACAAGAGCAGAGCTTGTGTGCGAACCGAGCCTTTACGAAACGGCGAAAAAGCTTGGCCTCGGACAATACCTGCTTTTGGGCAGGGGAGAAGAGCAGGCGGGAGGCAGGGAAAGACCCTCCATAAATGCCGACGCGGTGGAGGCGGTCATCGCCGCCATGTATCTGGACGGAGGATACGCCGTGGCGGAGAGGTTTATCATGGACAACATACTGGCCTCCGTCAACAGCGGCGTTCAGTACCATGACTATAAAACCGCCCTTCAGGAACTTGTCCAGAAAAAGAGCGATCAGACGCTGAAGTATGAGATGATCGGCTCCGAGGGGCCGGATCATGCCAAGGTTTTCACCTTCCGTGTGCTTTTAAACGGCAGCCCACTGGGCGAGGGTTCCGGCAGGACAAAAAAGCTTGCCGAGCAGAACGCCGCGAAAAAAGCTCTGGAGGAGCTGCAGAAATGACACCGAAAAGGCGGGTGATCCCCGTTTTTGTCCCCCATCTGGGCTGCCCCAACGACTGCGTATTCTGCAATCAGCGAAGGATATCAGGATCTCTTGTGCCTGCCGATGCAGGTACGGTGAGAACGGCCATAGAGAGGGCAAGGCAGATACCGGGCGGCGGTGAGCGGGAGCTTGCCTTTTACGGCGGGAGCTTCACGGCGATACCGGAGCGCGAGCAGGAGGAGCTTCTGAAAGCTGCGTGTGAGTATATACAAACAGGCGATATAAACGGTATCCGTCTGTCCACCCGCCCCGACTGCATTGACGAAGAAGTGATCCGCCGGCTTAAAAGGTTCGGCGTTACAACGGTGGAGCTGGGCGTCCAGTCCATGTGTCCCGATGTTCTTCTTAAATCAAACAGAGGACATACCGCAGAGGACGCCGTAAGGAGCGCGGAGCTTCTTAAAAAGTCCGGCTTTGAGCTTATCCTTCAGATGATGACGGGACTTCCCGGCGATACCCCGGATAAATCTGTCTATACCGCCAGGGAGCTTTGTAAGCTCAGACCCGACGGGGTCAGGATATACCCCACGGTGATTATAAAGGATACAGCCCTGTACGAGATGTGGGTTCGCGGCGAGTACCGGGAACACACGGTGGATGAGGCGGCGGAGCTGTGCGCGAAGCTTACGGATATTTTCGATGAAGCCGGGATACCCGTCATAAGGCTGGGGCTTAACCCCACCGATGAGCTGTCCTCAGGAGGAGCCGCGGCCGGCGCGTATCATCCCGCTTTCGGTGAGATAGTCGCCGGAAAGAGATATCTGAGAAAGGCGAGAGACCTGCTTTCAGGCACACAGGCGGACGAGGCGGTGTTCGGTGTCGCCGGGGGCGAAACGTCGAAATTCGTCGGGCAGAGACGGTGCAATATTGCGGCACTCACGGAAGAATTCGGGTTTAAAAAGGTTTCCGTCAGGGAAATAGAAATAAAAAAAGGTGAAATCGTCATTTTGTCATTGTCAAATACTGCGGAATGATGATATACTGATTTGAATTGCAGCAGAAAAGAGTTGAAACAGATTTGTATTTAAAGGCGCTGGAAATACAAGGCTTTAAGTCCTTTCCGGAAAAAAAGCGGCTCGTGTTCGACAAGAACGTCACCGCAATAGTGGGCCCCAACGGAAGCGGCAAGTCGAATATTTCCGATGCTATCCGATGGGTTATGGGCGAGCAGTCCACAAGGGCGCTCCGCGGCGGCAAGATGGAGGACGTCATTTTCGGCGGTACCGAAAAACGCCGTCAGGTGGGATATGCCCAGGTTTCCCTTATTCTCGACAACTCCGACAGGATATTCGATATGGACAACGCCGAGGTCATGGTGACAAGGCGTTATTACAGATCCGGTGAGAGCGAGTACTATATAAACCGCGATCAGGTTCGGTTAAAGGACGTAAACGAGCTGTTCATGGATACCGGTCTCGGCCGTGAGGGCTACAGCGTTATCGGGCAGGGCAGAATCGACGAGATACTGTCCCAGAAGAGCACCGACAGACGCGAGATATTTGAGGAAGCGGCCGGTATTTCCAGGTACCGCCACCGCAAGGAGGAGGCTTCCAGGAAGCTTGAACGCTCCGAGGAGAGCCTTGTAAGAATAAACGACAAGATTTCCGAGCTTGAATACCAGGTGGAACCCCTGAGAAAGCAGTCGGAAACGGCGAAGCGTTACCTGATGCTCCGCGACCAGCTGAGAGGGCTTGAAATTTCATTGTGGATGGACACTCTGGATGGTGTCAGCGTCCGTCAGGAAAAGCTGGCGGCGGATC
>JAFRUW010000141.1 GCA_017438675.1 Oscillospiraceae bacterium
AAATAGGTCTTTCCCCTGGAAGCCAGGCTGACCCCGGAGCACATCTACAAGCTTAACAAGCTGGCCGTCATGGAGTATCTGACAAGCGGCATTACGGCAAGCTTCGACATGTATTTCTTCCGCAGGGCATACGCGCAGTCAAATATCGACTGCGGCTTCAGGACTGTTATATGCACCGCCTTCAGCGACTCCACCGAGGACATGAGCGAGGTGGAGCGGGAGTACACAGACTTAAACGCCATCCATCCCCTTATAAGCCTGAAATACGGCTTCCATGCGGAATATACCACCGGCGTCCCAAAGCTTCTTGAGCTGCGAGAGCTTCTGCAAAAGTATCACGCGCCTGTTTTTGCCCACAATTCGGAGACACACTCCGAGGTGCAGGGCTGTATTGAGCGGTACGGCAAGACGCCTACCGAGCTGTTTGAGGATCTGGGGCTCTTTGAGTACGGCGGCGGCGGTTACCACTGCGTGTATATGTCCGACCGTGATCTTGAGATCGTGAAAAACCGCAGGCTGTGGATCGTCACAAACCCCGCTTCAAACCTGAAGCTGGCAAGCGGCATCGCCCCCATATCAAAATACATTGATTTGGGCCTGAACCTTGCCATCGGAACCGACGGACCCGCCAGCAACAACGCCCTTGACATGTTCAGGGAGATGTACCTCACCACCGTGCTGCAGAAGGTCACCCTGAGTGACGCCGCTGCCTGTGACGCTGACAATGTACTCAGTATGGCAACTGTGGGCGGCGCTCACGCAATGGGGCTCGATAACTGCGACGTAATCGCCCCCGGCAAGGAGGCCGATCTTATCGTCATCGATCTCAGCCGACCCAATATGAGGCCCCTCAATAACATCACGAAGAACATCGTCTACTCCGGCTCAAAGGAAAACGTCCGCCTCACCATGGTGGCGGGCAAGGTCCTCTACGAAAACGGCGAGTTCTTTATCGGCGAGGAGCCAGAGAGAGTATATCAGGACGCTGAAGCGATTATCAGAGAGATCGCGGGCTTACAAGTATGAGTAAGTACACCGCCGTGCTGTTCGATCTGGACGGCACTCTCACCGACCCCGCCGAGGGCATCACAAACTCCGTGTTCTACACCCTCGACCATTACGGTATTCCCCGCCCGCCCAGAGAGGAGCTTTACAGCTTTATCGGCCCTCCCCTGTCGGAATCCTTTATGAAGTTTTACGGCTTCCCCGAACGGCAGGCAAATGAGGCGATACAGGTCTACAGGGAGTATTTCTCCGTAAAGGGCCTCTTTGAAAACACAGTCTACGACGGTATGGCGGAGATGCTGGACACGCTGAAGGAAGCCGGGTACAAACTGGGCGTCGCCACAGCAAAGCCGGAGCCGCTGTCACGGCGGATCCTTGAGCATTTCGGGCTCATGGACAAGTTCGACTACCTTTCCGGCAACACCATGACCGAAACGTATAAGACAAAAGCAGGCATAATCCGGCTTGCCCTTGACAGCATGGGCGTGACCGATCCGGGCAGCGCGATTATGGTCGGCGACAGGATGTACGACGTCATCGGGGCGCATGAATGCGGCACCGTCTCTGTCGGCGTTCTCTACGGCTATGGCACACGGGAAGAGCTTGAATATGCCGGGGCGGATCATATCTGCGACACGGTGGAAGATACGTGTAAGCTGCTTCTCAGCTTAAAAGAATAATCTTTTGCGGCAGCGATCGGTCAATGATCGCTGCCGTTATACGGTATTCCACAAATATACCGATTAGATTAAACTAACATGTCCTTGCAAAAACGGTGTTCATGTGTTATATTTTCTATTAAAGAGATAGGTTATATATTAATTGTCTTCCCATTGGAGGGATTTTATGGATCAGTACAATGTAACGGGCATGAGCTGCGCCGCATGCAGCGCCAGAGTTGAAAAGGCTGTCTCACAGGTGCCGGGGGTATCCTCCTGCTCCGTCAGCCTTCTCACAAACTCCATGGGCGTTGAGGGTACGGCGTCAGCCGAATCTATAATCGCCGCGGTGCGGAACGCGGGCTACGGCGCGTCAAGGAAGGGCGCGGAAAAGGCCGCTGCCCCTGATGAGGACGCCCTTGCCGACCGGGAAACTCCCGTTCTCAAAAGGCGGCTCATAGCCTCAATCGGTTTTCTTATTGTCCTCATGTACTTCTCCATGGGGCACATGATGTGGGGATTCCCCATCCCCCGCTTCTTTCACGGCAATCATGTGGCCATGGGGCTTCTGCAGCTCATTCTTGCGGCCATCGTAATGGTCATCAACCAGAAGTTTTTCATAAGCGGCTTTAAAAGCCTCTGGAACAGAGCGCCCAATATGGACACCCTTGTTGCCATGGGCTCCATGGCGTCATTCCTTTGGAGCGTTTATGTGCTCTTCGTCATGACCCGCGCCCAGGTTGACGGCAATACGGCGGCTGTGGAAGCTTACATGCACGAATTCTATTTCGAATCCGCAGCCATGATCCTGACCCTCATCACCGTGGGCAAAATGCTTGAGGCAAGGTCAAAGGGCAGAACCACCGACGCACTCA
>JAFRUW010000142.1 GCA_017438675.1 Oscillospiraceae bacterium
CACAAAGTATTCCGTGCGGAAAAGATGCCTCGTTACAACTCAAAATATCTCACAATCTGCTCGACGCCGCTTTATTCACTGTTTGCTGTCCCGTGATACATGCTCCCGGGAAAAATGGATTCAAATTTGTTTCGCCGCTTACGCGGCGAAATTCTGCGAAGCTTTTGTTCTGATTTTTGATCTGGAATAGGACCGCGCCGCGCTTAAAGCGGCGCGGTTTTCTGCGTCCTCCGGGGGCTTATTTCAGGCGTTTTCAAAAAATGAAAAAAGGGTTACAAACCGAAAACGCGTTATTTGTGAATATGTTCTCATTTTGTGCAAAAAAGCCGCAAAATATTGGCTATTCTGCATTTGTGAATTTCTTATGAACGCACTCTTCATCTTGACAGAACCTGTTGGTTGATGTATAATTCCGCAAGATGAGGTGAAGTATCAATGACAAACAAAAGCAGAAAAAAACTATCCTCCGCCTTTGCGAAAATCCTTGTGGCGATAATGCTTATATCCGTCGCGGGCGTTGCCGTATCCTGCGGGAGCGGCACTGACGGTGAAATAAAGCCCGTCAAGAAGGATCCGATAATCATCCGCGGTGACGACGTTCAGGTAAACGCCGGCGATGAGATCGACTACAATGCCCTTGTTTCGGTCACCGATCTGGAGGATCCGAATCCCACTGTTGACATTGATCACACCTCCGTAGATTTGAATACCCCCGGCACATACCAGGTGGTTTACAAAGTGCAGGACAGCCTCGGAAACTCCGGGGAGTACACTGTAAACATCACCGTTCTGGACGTGACGCCCCCGGAAGTCACCGGCAGCAGCTTCACCATCATGGCCGGTGAAAGCGTCAGCTATAAAAAGCAGATACAGGTCAGCGACGACTGCGATCCCGATCCAGTCATTGACATTGACAATTCCCAGGTCGACCTTGACACACCGGGCGTATACAGTGTGCTTTACACAGTGACTGACGCCTCCGGCAACTCCTCCCAGCTTACGCTGGAGATGACTGTGCTGGAAAAGATCGGCGAGGGTGATGAAGCCTCCGAGCAGTTCCAGGAAATGCAGGAATACGTACTCGACAGGGCGACAAGCCTTCTTGAAAGCGAGATCACGGAAGATGGCATGACAGATATGGAGAAGGCCTTTGCCATCTACAGATGGACAAAGTACAATATCGCCTATTCCGGCTCCTCCGACAAGACAAACTACATCGTCGGCGCTTATGACGGCTTCAAGAAAATGGCCGGTGACTGCTATACATACTTTGCGGTATCCAAGGCCCTTCTCAACGCCGCCGGCATTGACAACGTGGACGTGGTCAAGGAGCGTATAGATGACAGCCAGTCAAGGCATTACTGGTCGCTTGTTAACGTGGGAGACGGATGGTATCACTTCGACAGCACGCCTTACAGCTTCCCCAAGGACAACTTCTTTATGGTGACGGACGAAGAGCTTAAGGACTGGGACGACACTTACTACGCGTACTGCCACAACTTCCTGTCCGACGGACTGCCGGAACGTGAGACGGAATCCATTCAGTACCGCATCAATTACGGAGACGCCACCATAGATTAACGATTTGAAAGGGCAGGACCTTAACATGGCATTTCTCGGTGTTATCGGCGGACTCGGCCCCATGGCGACGGCTTATTATTACGAGCTTGTCACCGCCATGACCGACGTCCCCGTTGACCAACAGCATATACGGATGGCGATATTCAGCGCCCCGGATATTCCCGACAGGACGGAATATATCCTGGGGAAAAGCGGAAGAAGCCCCCTTCCCGGCATAATAGAAGCGGGAAAGGCTCTTGTGTCCATCGGCGTTGACGTTATCGCGATCCCCTGTGTGACCGCCCACTATTTCCACAGTGAGATAGAGGGGACACTGGGGGTCAGGACCCTCCACGCCATAAGGGAGTGCGCGGAGATACTGAAAGCCACCGGGATAGAGCGCGCCGGCATTGCCGCCACCGAGGGTACGATACAGAGCGGCATTTTCCAGTCGGTACTCAGTGAGTACGGCATTTCCTCCTGCGCTCCCGGTACGTCGGGGCAGGGGAAGGTGAATTCCCTGATTTACGACCACGTTAAGCGGGGTATAGCACCCGATATCGACCTTTTCTTTGAGGTAAAGGACGAGCTTATGAATAACGGCGCTCAGGCGGTGATCCTGGGCTGTACAGAGCTTTCGATTCTGAAACGTGATTTCGACACAGGCAGCAATGTTCTTGACGTCACCGAGGTCCTTGCCAGGGCGTCGGTCCTTGCCTGCGGAAAACCGCTCAGAAAGGAATTTGAGCGGCTTGTATAATCTGAACCATACTAAGGGGATATGGAAATAATGAGACAGAAGAATATTCTGGAATATCTTGAGGCGACGGTAAAACGTTTCCCCAACAAGGTCGCGTATGCCGACGACACCTGCGAGCTGACTTTCTCGGATGTTTTCCGGGCTGCCCGCAGTATCGGAAGCGTACTCCACGAACGGGGTTATTACAATGAACCGGTCGTTGTTTTTTTGCCGAAGCACCCCACTACCGTGGCGTCATTCTTCGGCTGCATCTACGGCGGCGATTTTTACGTTCCCATCGATCCGGAAATGCCGAGATTCAGGATAGAGCTTATTTTCAAAAACCTGAACCCCAAGGCGGTGATCTGCAACGCGGAGTCCGCGCCGGAGCTGGAATCCTACGGCTATGAGGGCGACATACTGAGATATGAGGACATTTCGGTTTCCGTTATAAAAGAAGATGCCCTTGCGGATATCAGGGCGCGCCAGCTTGACACCGATCCTATTTATGTGGTGTTCACATCGGGTTCCACGGGAGTCCCCAAGGGCGTTGTGGCCTGCCACCGCTCGGTAATAGACTATATCGAGCAGCTTGACAGTATTCTGGAGGTGGACGAGAACACGAGGTTCGCCAGCCAGACCCCCCTGTATTTTGACGCGTGCCTTAAGGAGCTTATCTCCACCATCAGGGTGGGCGCTGTCACATATATGCCGTCAAAGCAGCTTTTCATGTTCCCCGTAAAGCTTCTGGAGTACATGAACGAGCATAAGATCAACACCGTCTGCTGGGTTGTATCGGCGCTGACCATCATTTCCGCCCTGGGCGCCCTTGACAGACTGAAGCCGGAATATCTCCGCACTGTCGCCTTCGGCAGCGAGGTTTTCCCCATAAAGCAGTACAATCTCTGGAAGGAGACCTTGCCGCAGACCCGCTTTATCAATCTCTACGGACCCACTGAGGCCACCGGCATGAGCTGCTATTATGAGTGCGACAGACTCTTTGCAGAAGACGAAGTTATCCCCATCGGCAGACCTTTTCACAATACGCAGATTCTGCTGCTGACCGATGACGGAAAAGAGGCCGCGCCCGGCGA
>JAFRUW010000143.1 GCA_017438675.1 Oscillospiraceae bacterium
ATTTTTTAATTCAAAGAATTAAAAAATGATCTGAAAGCGGGCGGGCCCGGAGACCCGCCCCTACAACGTGAAACCGAATGCGGCAATAAAAGCACAAGGGAAGACGATCAATGATCGCCCCTACGGGGTGCGGCGGTAAATTGTTGCCGAATTTGTAGCGGCGGGCCTCTGCGCCCGCCAAACGAGCGCAAATCTTAAACAACCAACGCAGTAAGCGATCAGCGGGTTAGACGCACAATCTATTAAGGTTCAGGGATGACGCACCAACGTATCGTACAACCTGTCCAACGACCGGATGACATTGCGTTTTCCGCCGGGGGGTTTCCAAAGGGGGAACGCCTTTGGTTTGCTTTGCATACTTTCTCAAACGAGAAAGTATGTGTCCCGCGGCATGAGCGGTGAACAAATTGTAAATTGCAAATGGCATATTGCGGTATTTTTTAATTCTGACGAAAAACAATAATCTGAAAGGCGGGCGATCAATAATCGCCCCTGCGGGTGCGGTGGTTACTGGCGGACGCCCTCTCAGTCACGGCGTCGTCCGACGCCGCGACAGCTCCCCCGGAGGGGGAGCCGGGAACACCCCTGCGGATGCAGTGAGGCGTCCGCTGTTTTTAAATAACTTGCCGGGTCGTTATTTCTCTTAGTGACAATTCTGCGGCGGTGATGTATAATATAGAAAAAACAATACGGAGGCGTGTTATGAAAGCTTTGGTTGCATATTTCAGCATAAGCGGCATTACGGCGGGCACGGCGAAATCCATCGCGGAGGCGGTGAATGGCGATCTCTTTGAGATCGTGCCGGAGAAGCCCTACACCAGGGGAGATGTGAACTGGATGAATCCCATCTCCCGCTGCAACAGGGAAATGATGGGCAAAAAGGATGTCCCGGTGTCGGGCAGGGTCGGCAATATGGAGGACTACGTCATTATCTTTGTGGGCTTCCCCATCTGGTACGGCTGCGCTCCCAATGTGGTGAACACCTTCCTGAAGGGCTATGACCTTTCCGGGAAGAAGATCGCCGTCTTTGCCACGTCCGGCGGAAGCGGCATCGGAAAAACTGCGGAAAAGCTGGCGCCCTATGTCAGCGGCGCTGAGATCCTTGACGCAAAGGTTTTCAAAACGGCAGGCGACGCGGCAAAGTGGGCGGCCGACCTTATATAACAATCGGAGGTATATCGATGAACTACAAAGCACTTGATACGAGGTACGACAAAATGGAGTACCGCAGGACAGGTGACAGCGGGCTAAAGCTTCCGGCTCTGTCCCTGGGACTGTGGCATAACTTCGGAACCAACGACGATTATGAGAACATGAAGGCCATGTGCGGCACCGCCTTTGACAACGGCATCACCCATTTTGACCTTGCCAACAACTACGGCCCGGTATACGGTTCCGCGGAGGAAAACTTCGGACGGATCATGCGAGATATGTTTGTCCCTTACAGGGATGAGCTGATTATCTCCACAAAGGCCGGTTACGACATGTGGCCCGGACCCTACGGCAACTGGGGAAGCAGGAAGTATCTGATCGCCAGCCTCGACCAGAGCCTGAAGCGGATGGGGCTTGATTACGTGGATATCTTTTACCATCACCGCATGGACCGCGAAACTCCTCTTGAGGAGACTATGGGGGCGCTGGAGCAGATCGTCAGAAGCGGCAAGGCTCTTTATGTCGGACTGTCAAATTACGACGGCGAGACTATGATAAAGGCGTCCTGCCTGCTGCGGGAAATGAAGGTGCCCTTTGTGATTAACCAGAACCGGTACAGTATGCTTGACCGGACCATTGAAAAGAATGGCCTGAAAGAGGCTGCCCGGTGGGAGAAAAAGGGCATAATCGTCTTTTCGCCTCTCGCCCAGGGCCTTCTTACGGACAAGTACCTCCACGGCATCCCCGAGGACAGCCGTGTCCGCCGTGACGGAAGATTCCTCCATGAGTCGGATATCACAGAGGAAAAGGTTGCGAAGCTTATAAAGCTCAACCTGCTGGCGGCAGAAAGAGGTCAGACCCTTGCCCAGCTTGCCCTGTCATGGTGCCTCAAGGACGACGATGTTACCACAGTTCTTATCGGTGCCAGCAGACCTGCCCAGATCCTTGACAATCTTGAGATCCTGAACAGGCCGAAGTTTACCGAAGAAGAGCTTAAGGAGATCGACGGGATCCTGGGATAAGGAGGGATAACAACATGAAAAGAAAGACGATCCTCTTCATAATCCTTTTTGCGCTGACTCTTCTGTTCCCGCTTATCTGTATCGTTTCCGAATGGGCGGGGTATACCTTTGTCGTCCGGGACAGTATCCCCTTTGCGGCAGGGACAACAGCGCTCTACGCCGCTGTAAGCATATTCCTGATGTGCGTGAAGGATAAAACGATCGGAAAGGTCATGTCTATATTTGTTTCATTTCTTCCGCTTCTGAATTATGTAAACCTGGTTTTTTACAACTTCAAGACCGGCAGTACAGCCGGGGGCGCTGCGGCCCAGCTCATCGCTGCGGCATGGCTCATTTTTTCGGTGATACTCGTGGTCATGTATGTCGGCAGCGTGGGGCTGAAGGTGGTGTTTCTTATCCTGGCCGGTGTTTTGGTGATTCCCGCAAGTCTGATGATCCTCTTCGGCAGCATCGCTCTTGACACCGTGACGGAGAAATCCGTTTCACCCCGGGGAACATATTGCGCCGAGATCGTAAACAGCGATCAGGGCGCTCTCGGAGGGGCTACATACGTTCAGGTATATGAAGAGAACAGCAGCTTTAACGTGGGCTCCCTTGAATTCAGGCGCGGTGAAAGAACTGTCTACGTGGGCGGCTGGGATGAGTTCCGCTGGATGGAACTGAGCTGGAAGGATGACGGTATCCTCATTATAGACGGCACAGAATATACTATAAAATAGACAATAATAATATAAACGCGCCGGGTGAAACTCATCCGGCGCACCGTATTATATACAATTTGTCGATTTCTGTAATTGTCACTGTTTTGTTGTTTGATTCTGCCGAAAAGTATGTTATACTATATCGGTAAATATCTATTGAAGGGTGATTATATGAAAAAGATCATTTGCCTTTTGTTAGCGCTTATCATGCTAATGTCTGTGTTTACCGGCTGCGGCAGGAAGAAGGACAAGGCCGACAAGAATGAGGAAACAGAGACAACGGACACAAATGAAGAGGTGATAGGGCCTGTTCCCCAGAATACCGATCCCGGAACCGACGGAGAAGGCGATCAGTCTGAGCAGGGTGAACAGGGCGAAGATGGGGAGGATTTCTACGGCCCCATGCCGGAAATCACTGAGGAGCCCTACGAGATACTGAACCCTGCCGTAATGCCCGAAGGCGGCACCCGTGACGGCGTCAACTACGTGCCATGGGATGGTATCGTTGAGCACCTGTTTTTCCATATGGTAATTGCCTATCCCGAAATGGCATTTGACGGCGACTTCAAGACAAACGATTTCGATGACTGGATGGTAACAGCGGGCGAGTTCAAGAAGATACTCAACAGCGTGTACGAAAAGGGTTACGTCCTTGTCGATATAGCTGACGTCTGGAGCGAGACAACCGACGAAAACGGCAAGCACGCCATGGTGAAGAACACACTTTATATACCTGAAGGCAAAAAGCCGCTCATTTTCTCCTATGACGATACCAACTACTATCCCGAGTATCTGGAGAACGGCTTCCCCTATAAGCTCATAATCGATGACGAAGGCAGGATCGCTTCCTGGGGTTACGATCCCGACGGCAACGAGGTTGTGAGCCGCGATCTGGATGCTATCCCGATTCTTGACAAATTCGTAGAGGAGCATCCCGATTTTTCCCCCTTCGGCGCCAAGGCATGCCTCAGCCTTACAGGTTACGAGGGTATATTCGGTTACCGCACCCAGACTACAACTCAGGGCCTTACAGCAGAGGAAGAGGCCAACCGTCAGCGTGAAAGGGAAGCGGTCAGGCCCATTATCGCCGAGCTGAAGCGTACGGGCTGGACCTTCGGAAGCCACACATGGGGTCATATCCGCCTCGACAACAGATCCGCGGAGAAGACCGCCGAGGATACAAAACGCTGGGAGGACGAAGTAGGCGACCTCGTAGGACCCACAAACGTGCTTTTCTATCCCCACGGCTCAAGACCCGACGGGGATGACGTATACAATACCGGCGAGGTATTCCGCCACTTCTACGATCACGGTTTCAGGATATTCTGCTCCGTGGGTATCGAGAGCTACAGCAAGATCAAGGACGACATCGGAGCCGTGATCTGCGACAGACTGCACCCGGACGGAACAACTCTCCGCTGGTCCAGGGATCGTTACCTGCAGTTCTATGACGCAAAGGATATCATTGACCTGAGCGTCCGCCCGGACCTGGGAGTGGGCTGGGAATAAAAGAATAACAAAAAAACACTGACCGATTCGACACAGTTCGGATCGGTCAGCGTTTTTTGCTTATCAGCAGTACTTATTTGCTCCTGTAGAACAGTATTCCGCAGCAGTTGGGACCGCAGTGGTTCGCGATAGTGCAGCCGGCCCTGGTGATGTAAATCTCTTCAAAATCGCCGTACTTTCTCACTGTTTCCTCAAGGTGGTTTGCCATCACATCGGTCTCAAGGGTGTGGGTGATGAAGATGCGTTTATAGTCGATGTCATCCCTGCCGGAAAGCCTGTCGTGGACATATTCCTCAAGGGACTTTTCCAGGCTGCCGCGATACTTTTTGCCCACCTGCATCGCCCCGTCAACCACCTCTATACAGGGCTTCAGGCGCAGGAGATTGGCCCCCAGCGCTGCCACGCCGGAGCATCTGCCGCCCTTGTAGATGTAATACAGGGTGTCGAGGATAAAGCTTGATTCCACGCGCCTTATTGCCTCGTCCAGGTAATCAATGATCTCCTCCGCGGTGCTTCCGTTCTCCGCCATGATTGCGGCGTCAAGAACGAGGTGACCGCTGCCTGTGGAGAGGTTTTTGGAATCGATGACATAAACATTGTCAAAGCCCTCCGCCGCAAGCTTGGCGTTCTGGTAGCCTACGGACAGAGATGAGGACAGATTGATATGTATTACCGCGTCATAGCTGTCCGCGTATTTTGCGAACTCTTCAGCATATATTTCCACGTTTATAGCGGAGGTGTGGCAGATTTTGCCTGTCCTCGTCACAAAGTCGAATATCTCGGCGGGTGTGATCTCCAATGTGTCCTTGTAGGGCTTTTCGTCCATGACCACATAGAGGGGGATTATGGCTATATCATGCTTCCGGGCCAGGTCGCGGCTGAGGTCGCAGGTGCTGTCAGCAGTTATTTTTATTTTCATTTGATCAACTCCGAAAATGATTTGCAGAGGTATTATAGCAATTCCGGGCCTCCATTTCAATAGAAAAATCGTGAACTTTTTTCCCGGACGTTTTTCGGCAAAAAAACACCTCATCCGTGAATCGGATGAGGTGTGAATGTATTATCAGTTGTTGGGAGCGTAAATGTACGCCTGGGGTGATCCGGCGCCTTTCAGGTTGTTCAGCCTGGAAGCAAGTGCGGCGCCGAGGAAGATAAGCAGGAGCGAGAGAACGGCGATTGCAGCCGCAACGATCAGGACGATATTGATTAGGGAGCCGTAGTTCGCAATAATGGCTTCAAGCTCTTCGGGGAGCCCCACGCCTCTGAATACCATGGCAAAAATGCCGGTATACGAGAGAATCGTCAGCGCGCTTAAAATGCCGATAACAATGAGCCACACCTTTACGGCGCCCAGCTTTCTGAGTCTGTTTTCATCGGACTTGAAGG
>JAFRUW010000144.1 GCA_017438675.1 Oscillospiraceae bacterium
ACCGGTACCGCCCTTAACGGTGTAAGCAATAGCGTTGCCGTAGAGAGCGATCTTGGTTGCGCAGTCATCAAGAGGAAGAATGCCGTTGTTCTCGAGAAGTGCATAGCCCTGAGTTGCCAGATACATGGACAGATCAGAGTTGGACTGCTCGAGTTCTGTGACCTCGTCTGTTGTATGGGGAGCGGCAAATGCGGTTCCGCAAAGGCCGAGCACCATTACCAGAGAGAGCACAAGAGCTAAGATCTTGCGTGTCTTCATAATAGAATATCTCCTTTTCATCAAATATGCACACATGTTTCCCTGTGTTTTTTCGCGCATTACTTCTGAATCCCCCTTTCATGTAAATGCCCGAAAACTGCCTTAGTGTGCAATTATGCAATTACAGCATATTCTAAGGCGTAACTAATATAACATAAAATATGTATGCGGTCAATATCTTTTTGGACTATTTACACATATATTTGTATCATTTTTGCTCTTTTTTCTGTAAAAATTTATTAGTACGATTTCAAAGATTATGCGTACATTTTTGATATTTATACAGTATAAAACCCTCCGGCATCCGGAGCGGGCGGCCGCGCGGCGCATTTTTCCAAACAAATCGCAGGATTTCTTTTGAAGCAAAGCAAAAAAAGCTCCCACCGCTGATTCGCGGTGGGAGCCGGGGGATTCGGGTTATTTATTAATGCAAGTTGATGATTCGGATTGTCGCGGGGATTGATTTCGCTTTACACGGAAGCAACAATGGCTCTTGCGATGAGAACCAGGTCGATGTTGTCGATGGTGCCGTCGTCGTTGTAGTCGGCGGATTCCTTCTGCTTGTCGTTGAACTCTACGAGACCGACAAGGTAACGTGCGATCATGATGAGGTCAGCGTTGTTTACAGCGCCGTCCTGAGTTACATCGCCCTTTGCGTAGGTGTTGTCCGCGATGATCGCGCCGTCGATGGCTACTGCGTCGATGAGGGTTGCGTTCATGTCGGATACCTCGATGATGGTCATATCAACGGGATATACGCCGTCCGGTACCAGGCCGTCGAACTCGTATACGATGGTGAAGAGGTCTCTGTTGACTGCTGCGCCGTCTGCGTTGTAGACAACGATTCTGCCGTCAGCGGGATTGTACTCAAACTCGTTGTCGGAGACGATCTCCTTGATGGGCAGTGCGGAGTTTACATACAGTCTTGCGGTGGTGATGTCATTGTCGCCGATGTACTTTACGTTGATCTCTGTGCCCTGAACCTCTGCGGTGTCGATGGTGACTGTGTCGGCAACGATGCCTACGGTGTTGTATACGTCGCTCTTCTCAACGGGTGCGTAGCCCTCTGCAAGAGGAGCGTTTCTGTCAGCGGAGACAGTGGGGATCTCGACTTCCTTGTCAAGGACGTCCTTGTACAGCTTAACCATATCCTGGCTGATAAGAGCGTTGCCCAGGATGTGGAGAGCGGACTTCTGGAGGTCGCCCAGGCAGATCTTGTTGTGCATGTTCAGCTCGCCGTACCATGTGATGGTAGCGTCTTCGCCTATCTTGTCATAACGTGCCTGTCTTGCGGCAATAGCCTCTGTGAGAGCCGGTACCAGATCGTTCTCGGAGGGAGCGTCGGTGGGTGTTACGTAGGAAACGGAACCGTCGGCCTGTACTACGAAGTTGCCTGCACTCTTGATTGTGCCGTCAGCGTTGAAGGTGGGATCGGCAATGTCATAGCTGCCGCGGACGTTTCTGAGCTGGTTGTTGCCGCCGGACATGATCATGTCGCAGCCGCCGTGCATGGAGATGAAGGGAGTGGACTGGCCGCCGCCCCAGTCAGTCATGACAGCGCCCTTGAAGCCCCACTCGCCGCGGAGTACGTCTTCGTTCAGATCCCAGGAGTCGGATCCGGGCCAGCCGTTGTTCTCGTTGTAGCAGTTCATCATGCACTGAGGCTGAGCAAGACGTACCGCGATCTCAAACTGCTTCAGGTAGATTTCACGGGCAGCTCTCTCGCTCATTACGTTGTTCAGAGCGTTTCTGTTGGACTCCTGCTCGTTGCCGAAGAAGTGCTTCAGGGTTACGCCGATGCCGGGATAGCTCTGTACGCCGATGGTGGTGTATGCTGCGGTGAGACCTGATACCAGCGGATCCTCGGAGTAGTACTCAAAGTTTCTGCCGTTCAGGGGGTTGCGGTGCATATCCATACCGGGGGCAAGCCATGTGGTAACGCCGTACTCTACCATTTCGGAGCCGACTGCCTTACCGAACATCTCATAAACTGCTGCATCCCAGGACTGGGCGGTGTTGGTGCCTACGGGGAAAGCGGTGCAGAACTGATAGTAACGCTGACCGTTCTGGGTGTAATTCTGGCTGATACGGATACCTGCGGGGCCGTCAGCGTTGGGCATGGAGGGGATATGTCTGGTCAGGTAGTACTGGTTTGTTGTCTGACCTGCGCCGCCCTGTACGGAGGATGCCTGTGCACCGATTGTGGGTCCCTCGGGAGGCTGATCCATATTGGATGTGCCGCCGACCGCGATTCTGGAAAGCTCGTCAGCGGAGAGACATGCTACGAACTGCTCAAGAGTGATCTTGCCGTCGAATACGTCTGTCAGCTTTGCGTTCTCCTTGGTGATGCCCTCGGGCAGAGGATCAACGACCTCTACTACCTCAGCGTAGGTGGTGGAGGAGTAGCCGTTGAAGCGGTTGCCGGAGCCGGAGGGATTGGAAGCGTTGTTGATGATACCTGCAACTGTCTTTGTTGTAATGGTGATGGAATCTCTTGCGGTGTATTCCTCTGCATCCTCTGCGAAGAGGTATGTGGTGATGGTTTCATCATCATTTGTGGTTGCCTTGTAGTCAACTGTGGGGATGTCTGCTGCTGCCAGCTCGATCTTGACTGCGTCCGCAAGCTCTGCAGCGTCATTGTTTGCGATGGGAGTTGCGCCTGCCTTGCTGATCTCGTTCAGGACAGCGTTCTCTTCCTTAACGATCTGGTTGTACATTGTCTCTGTAACAGCCAGCTCATCGAGAGTGATGACTGCGACAGCCTTTGTGTTTCTGGAGCAGTTGCCGACTCTGATGATGTAGTCGCCTGCATCCATGATGTAAGCGGCTCTTGCTTCGCTGTAGGAGCTCATGTCTGCTGTAGCGAAGGAGATGGTGAGGAACTGGGTCTTGCCGGGAGCAAGCTCATCGGTCTTTGCGTATGCTGCCAGCTCCTGATAGGGCTTGTCAAGCTCGCCGTCGGGAGCGGAGAAGTATACCTGTACAACTTCCTTGCCGGAGTATGTGTCGCCCTTGTTGGTGACTGCTGCCTTAACGGTGACTTCCTCTGCGTCTGCTGTTACGTCAACAACGTCGATCTGGAAATCGGTGTAGGAAAGGCCGAAGCCGAAGGGATACTTTACTTCCTTGCCGAAGGTGTCAAAGTAGCGGTAGCCCATGTAGATGCCTTCGGTGTAGTACTCGGTGTTGGTGTTGCGGTCATTGTTTGCAAAACCTGCGCTGGTGGGATAATCGCTGTAGTTGATTGCCCATGTGTCGGTGAGCTTACCGGAGGGGGTAACATCGCCGTTCAGCACCTTCACAAGCGCCTCGCCGCCGCGCTGGCCGCCGTTGCCCATGAATACGACTGCGTCGATGTCATAGTCTGCCTGCCAGCCGGTGTCCATAACCATGGTGTTGTAAACAACGATGACATTCTCGAAAGCTTCAGCGATCTTCTCAATGTTTGCAAGCTCAACTGCCTTGAGAGTGTACTGACCGTCGCCGGAATTGAGCTCACGGTCGGAGAACTCACCGGCGTTACGTGCGATAGCGTAGATGGCTGTGTCGGTGTTTGCGACAGCCTCTGCCAGCTCGTCGTCGGTGATTGCAAGGTCGCTCTTGGGAGCCGCGCCCATGCAGCCCTGGGGCTGGGGCTGAGCTGCCATTCTTGCGAACCATGTGGGGTTTGCGATCTCATAACCTGCGGCTACGAAAGCGTCGCCGATGTTGTCATGAGCTCTCTGGTTGACGTCGCCGGAGCCGGTGCCGCCCTTGATGGTGCACTCTGCCGCGCTGCCGAAGAGGGCGACTGCGCCTTCCTTTGCGATGGGGAGCACGCCGTTGTTCTCAAGGAGAACGTAGGTCTGTTCAGCGATGTACTCAGCGGTGTCGGAGTTCTGCTGCTCAAGCTCTGTTACCTCATTGGTGGTGTGTGCCGCGAAAGCTGTGCCGCACAGACCCAGAACCATGACGAGAGAGAGCACGAGAGCTAAGATCTTACGTGTCTTCATGATTGTTGTCCTTTCTTAAATATTGTTTTACTGCAGCTGCCTATATTTAAACAATGCAATCGGGACAGACCTCAGTGATCTGCGCCCCGCACTGATTAAATACTGTATTTATTGTTGTTTTTTTCTGATCCACCCCCATTTTATGCCTATTTTATTTGTGCACTATTTGAAAATATATCTTATTATAGCTTTTGTCAGATCGATTGTAAAGCCAATTTCATGCTATAAAATATCAATATTGTCTTTTTCTTCCATCGGTCACCTGTTTCCCGCAGTCTGTGCAGCCGTATAATGAACCAAAAATAACGAATAAAAATTAAATATTTTACTTGCAATTGCCGGCGATTCATATTAAAATTGTGCTAGTAAACAAATGCGAAAGTGGTAGGTGAAAAACAATGGACAAAAAGCTTACACTGCTGCCCGACCTGTCCGGTCACTACAGTTACGGTGATGCGGAGCTCAACGGTTTTCCTGTTTTTACAAACAACCCCGATATGGACGTTTACAAATCATTTGCCTCCCAGTATCATTGGCATCCTGATCTTGGATTCTGTTTCGTTCGCTACGGATCAACCGATTTTTTTGTAAACGGAAACACAGTCACCGTCGGTGAAGGGGAGTGTCTGTTTGTCAACAGCCGCAGACTTCATTGCTGTCTGTCACCGGAGATCGCTCCCAATCAGCATATCGCCGCCCGTATAAAACCGACTCTCTTTCCGGCGGAGGCGTCTGTTGTCATTAATTACCTTAACCGCAAATTCGGCTTCGGAAATGTGGATTATATTCATATGGATAACTCGAAGCCCTGGCACAAAGAAGCGATCGACCACGTGCTTAAGCTTCACGATCTGATGCAGAGCGTAAAGTCCGATCCCCTGCCCGTCATTTCCGAAGCGATCAACCTTGTCAGCATCATCTGCAATCATATAGAGGAGGCAGCTGAGGACGATAGCGAGAACGAGGATCAGATACTGTTCCTTGAAATGACCCGATTTGTCCAGGAGAACTATTCCAAGAAGTTCCATATCGTCGATATCGCAAACTCCGTTCACGTATCCCGGGCGAAGACCTATCATCTGTTTGAGCGGTTTGCCCATATGTCCCCCAATACTTATCTTACAAATTACAGGCTCGCGAAAAGCGTCGATTACCTCCGAAGCACAAATCTGTCCATTCTTGAAATAGCCTCTCTCTGCGGTTTCCAGTCAGCCAGCTATTTTACAAGCGTATTCCGCAGCGAAAAGGGCATGACCCCCAGAGAGTACCGCAACAAGCAGAACAAATAAAAAAACAGCCGCACCCGGTATTCCGGATGCGGCTGAGCCGTGATGCGTCGTGATCAAATATCAAAAGGGACTGCAGCAATTTCGTATTTCGCTGCGGCCCCTTTCTGTTTTCTATTTGTTGAAAAATGTCCTGGTGGCGAGGATGTCCTGATGGACCTGCTCCTTCAGCTCCTCCGGCCCGTCGAATTTTTTCTCGGGACGGATGTAGTTATACAGCTCAAGCCTCACCCGCTGGCCGTACAGGTCGCCGGAATAGTCCAGAAGATGGCTCTCCACCGTCAGATCGTCGTCATCCGCCGAAACGGTGGGACGGATGCCGATATTCGTGACCGCCATCCGTGACTCCCCGCTTTCGAGATATGCGATGGAGGAGTACACTCCCCTTTTCGGCACCACCACACCGGCCGGGATGCGCATGTTCACCGTGGGGATGCCCATCTTTCTGCCGAAGCGGTAGCCGTATCTGACTACGTCGGTAAGGGTGTGGGGATGGCCCAGAAACTTGTTGGCCTCCTGAATCTCCCCCGCCTGAAGCAGCTCCCTTATGCAGCTGGAGCTGATCTTCACGCCGTCGAAGGTCACTTTATCTATTATCCTGCAGCCGATACCCATCTCACGGCACTTTTCGCTGAGCTTTTCGGCGTCGCCCGCTCCGTTGTGGCCGAAGCGGAAATCGAAGCCCGCCACAAGGCACCGGGCGTTAAAGTCCTCATACAGCCACAGGATGAACCTGTCCCACTCCATTTTCATAAGGGTCTTGTCAAAATGGAGGAACACCACGTCCTCGATGCCCGTGACCCGGCGAATGAGCCGCTCCCTGTCGTAAGGGGTGTTAATGAGCTGTACCGTCTCCCCCCGGACAGTGTGTTCCGGGTGAGTGTCGAAGGAAAGCACCGTAGGCTGAAGCCCGCTCATTATCCCGTATTCTCTTGTGTATTCAAGAAGCGCCTGGTGCCCCCGATGTACGCCATCGAAAAAGCCCAGTGCGATGACCCGGTTTTTTGACCAATCCATCAGCTTACCTCAAAAAAGCTCTTTACCGTCCTCATTATCCCGTTTTTCGTTTCTCCCAGCATGAGGAATCTGCCGTCCTCACCGTATACTCTGTATTTTCCGTCAGGCGCATCCGTTTTGAACTCAGCCCCGTTCAGGCACTTTTTGAGCTGAGACTCACCAACGCAGCATGCGGGCAGATCAGCGAAAACGCTGTCCACGGGTATGAGCATGTCCGGCGACGCGTCCTCAAGCTCCGCCGCGTCCTCTGCGCGGTAAACGCCCACCCTTGTCCTCACAAGGCTTGTCATGACGCCTCCGCAGCCGAGTATCTCCCCTATATCGTGGCACAGGGTTCTTATATATGTACCCTTTGAGCAGACGACTCTCAGATGTCCCTCGCGCCCGTCCCAGTCAAGAAGCTCAAGGTCATGTATCGTAATGACTCTGGGCTGACGCTCAACCTCAACTCCCTTTCTGGCGAGCTGATAGAGCTTTTTGCCGTTCACCTTTATGGCCGAGTACATGGGCGGTATCTGACTGATCTCTCCGGTGAACCCTGCGAGGGCTTTTCTCAGTTCGCCCTCCGGGACATCGGCTTCAGTCTCAGTGAGTACATTGCCGGTTATGTCCTGGGTGTCGGTGGTGACGCCCAGGCGTATGCCGCAGACGTACTCCTTGTCGGCGTTCTCAATGAACTCCACGGCCCTTGTGGCTCTGCCCACAAAAACGGGCAGCACACCCGTCGCCATGGGGTCGAGAGTGCCGCCGTGACCGATGCGCCGCTCATGCAGTATTCCTCTCAGCTTCGCAACCACATCGTGGGATGTCCAGTCCGCGGGCTTGTTTATAATGATTATGCCCGTCATAGACTTTCACCCGACGCTTCGACGATCATATCTGCCGCGGTCTCCGGAGGAAAATTCAGGGTACAGCCCGCGGCGCAGGGATGGCCGCCGCCGTCAAATTTCGCGCAGATCTCGTTGGCGTTCACCCCGTCAACTGTCCGGACGGAGATTTTTGACCGCCCGTCTGGCTGTTCCTTTATGGTGATGCCCACCTTGACGCCTTCGATCTGACCGGGGAGGGATGCTATATCCTCAAGCTCCGCCTCCACGACGCCGAAGTCGGCCATCAGCTTCTGCGTGATGGTCGCCACCGCGATCTCACCGTTATGGGAGAATTTCATATTTGAAATGATTTCCCCTTCCAAAAGGACTATTCCGCGCTTTTTCGTGCGGAATAGCTCCTTGTTGAGCCTTCCGTTGGGCGCACCGGCAGCCACCAGCCGGGACGCGATCTCCAGCGTCCTTGCCGATGTATTTGTGTACACGAAGCAGCCGGTGTCGGTAGTGACCGCGATATACAAAAGAGCCGCCAGCTCCGGATCGAGAGGGATCCCGAGCTCGCAGACGATGTCGTACACCATTTCTCCGCAGGAAGCTGCGCCAGGCTCAACGCAGGAGTTTTCGGCGTAACGGGAATTCGATGCGTGGTGGTCGATGGCAAGCTCCACCCTGTCGGCGTACATTTCGCCGCCGAGAGTTATCATTGTCTCCCGCGCGACGTCCACGGAAACTATGCATTCAGGCTCAAAGTCCCCGGGGGCGAAAAACTTCCCGGTATACTTCAGGTATCTTTCCGCAGCCTCCGGGTTTTTAAGGAGGAAAGACCGTTTGCCCAGCTTATTTAAGCCGTATGCAAGAGCGCCGGCGGAGCAAAGAGTGTCTCCGTCGGGTCTTGAGTGTGTCAGTATTAAAATGTTGTCTTTTCCGGCAAGAAAGCCGGCGGCCTCTTTAATATTCATCCTGAGAATCCTCCGGGATGTCAAGGTCGGAAAGAATCTGATTTATGCGGGCGCCGTGCTCTATTGAATGATCCAGCGTAAACGTAAGCTGGGGCACGTTTCTCAGGCTCAGCTTCTGTCCCAGCTCATGCCTGAGCCAGCCTGAGGCCGATTTGATGCCCTTCATGAATTCCTTTTCGGACTCAAGGCCGAGAACACTGAGATAGACCTTGCAGAACTTCAGGTCGCCCGTGGTTTCGACGCCTGTGATGCTTATCATGCCCTGCTGGACTCTCGGGTCCTTTACGCTTCTGAGCAGGGATGAAAGAGCCAGGCGTATGTCTTCATTTGTCCTCTGTAATAAGGATCACAACTGCGCGGAATCTGCGCTGCTTGCCATCAGCGAAGAGTACGGGCTCGGTCTCGGACCGGAGGAAATGAAGCTGGTCAGCGCTTTCGGCGGCGGCATGGGCTG
>JAFRUW010000145.1 GCA_017438675.1 Oscillospiraceae bacterium
TATTCTGTTTGCCGGGTGCAAGCAGAATACCAAGGCGGCGGATACGACGGAAGCTGAATTGAGCCAAGAGGAATCCACTGCGACGGAAGATACTTCCCCGCAGGAAACCACTACAATCGATGAGATCCCTGAGCCTGATCCAAGCGCCAGTATCCGGAATCCCGCCACTTACCGTCCGCAGGACAGAGGCGAGAACTTTATCGAAACAGATTCTTTTTACTACTATCTGAACAACGGCAGAATCTATTTTTCAGATAAAACAGGCCCCACCTTCTACTTGCTCTGCAGTAAACCAAACTGTACCCACGATGGTGAGGACTGCAACGCCTACGGTGGCGGCGAAGGCAGCGCCCTTGGCTATTGGGAAGGAAAGCTCTACGCTGCCGGTTCGTTGAACGGAGAACTTGCTTTGGTACAGTTGGATCTGGATGGAAGCAATCATGAGTTGGTCACATACCTTGAAATGCCTCTGGATGCGAGCGGGCAGCGGGGCGGAAGCTATGATTTTTATTTCGCAAACGGGTATCTCTTTTACGTCGTCACTGCGCAGCCGTCGTCTTTTTTCCGCGTCGACCTTTCTACCGGGAAAACGGACTCGCTGTTTTCCGACGTTTTGTCAGACGGCTCCGGCACGAGAGCCACGATCAGGTTTGATGCAGATTCTCTCTATTTTGACCTTATAACAACCGATGGAATATGGTGGCTGTGTCAATGGCCTTGCGGCGGAGGGGCGGTGCGAAAACTCCTCAGTTGGCCAAGGAATGACGCTCCACGCTGGAATGTCGAAAACGGGATCATTTCTTATTACGCAAAAACCGACGGGACCTTCTATGAATATGACATTGAGGCCCAAACGCTGACCGCTAAGGCCTCCGTCCAGCTCGGCCCAGGCGCAGCTTACTATGACGTGGAATATATTTACTTAGTTACCTGGGAGGAAATTGGCTCGGGTTACTTAGAATTTTATGTTTTCGACCGGGATTACAACCTTCTGCAGCACATTTCCCTGCCGCACTACGGGGATTACCTCTATGCGGCCGGCGACAAGCTGTTCTTCTCCAACACCTATAGCTGCATGATCACCCATTACCTGCCCTTCTCCGAAATCGGCAGCGAGGACGCCGAGCTGCATCCGGTGAAGGACCCCTATGCGCCGCGGTGAGGCGGGACGACCTTCGCCGTAGCGGCGCTCAGTGAGCGCCAGGCATTCGGGACGAATGCCATTTGCCGCAGGCAAATCTAACGCGGCCGCCTCGGGCGGGCGACACAATGGCCGCCCCTACGGGGTATACGGATTTCTCCGCTCCGCTTTCCCCTCGACTGCGCTCGGGGAAAGCCTTCGGTCGAAATGACAACGGGAATAGCGGGGGCTCGTGGCGCACACTGTGCGCCGCTGCGTCGGTATCGGTCCTTGATTGTCATTGCGAGACCAGTGCGCGCACTGGTCGTGGCAATCCGTTCCTTTCGCCTCGGGCGGGCAGATTGCCCGCGCTGCAGACGGGGCCGCCGTGTCCGCCGTCAGGCGGATATCGACAATTGCCCTGGTGGGCAATCGGAGCGATTGTCCCCGCCTTGCCGGCGGGGCATAATCGCTCCCTACGGCAGGGGCTGCTGAACAGATACTTTGAGTGAAGCGATCGAACCCCTCTGATTTATCAAGAAACAGGAGAAATCGTTATGAAAAGAACGCTTGCATCCATCCTTGTTTGTGTGTTTTTCGTTGCTATTCTGTTTGCCGGGTGCAAGCAGAATACCAAGGCGACGAATACGACGGAAACTGAATTGAGCCAAGAGATACCCACTGCGAAGGAAGATACTTCCCCGCAGGAAACCACCGCAACCGTTGAGATCACTGAGCCTGCGCCCAGCGCCAGTATCCGGAATCCCGCCACTTACCGCCCACAGGATAGGGGCAAAAACTTTCTTGAGACGGATTCCTATTACTATTATTTGAATAATGGCTTAATTTATTTTTCAGAAAAAACTGCCCCGAGCTTCTATCTGCTCTGCAGTAAACCAAATTGTTCCCATGACGGTGAGGACTGCAACGCCTACGGCGGCGGCGAAGGCAGCGCCCTTGGCTATTGGGACGGCAAGCTGTACACCGCCGGCTGGCTGAATAACGAGCTCGCCCTGGTCCGCATGGACATGGACGGAAGCAATCATGAGCTGGTAGCAACAATGGAGGTTCCCCTGGATTCCAAGGGACAGCAGGGCGGAAGCTATACATTCGTTTTTGCATTAGGTTCTCTGTACTATTTTGTTGACGCACAATCCCAATCCGTGTTTCAGGTCGAGCTCTCCACCGGAAAAACTGAGCGGCTTTTCAAGGACTTGCTTGCAGACGAAAGCGCGATCCCCTACGATCTCCGATTTGACGAAGATTACATGTATTTTACACTGAATCATAATGACGGCTCGCGGACGCTGTACCGCTCCTCTCCGGATGGGATGGACGCGCAGCCGATCTGGGACTGGCCGGAAAACGTTTGGGAGTGGGGTCTTTCAGATAGGGTTTTGTACTATTACAACAGGGACGACGGGACCTTCTATGAATATGACATTGAGGCCGAAACGCTGACCGCAAAAGCCACTGTGCAGCTTGGCCTTGGCTCAGCGTATTATGACACAGATTATATTTATTTAGTAACTACGGAATATATCGGCTCCGGTTACAATGAATTCTATACCTACGATCGGGATTACAACCTTCTTCAGCATATCTCCCTGCCGCATTCCGGAGATTATCTCTATGCGGCCGGAGACAAGCTGTTCTTCTCCAACACCTACAGCTATAAAATCGCCTACTATCTACCCTTCTTCGAGATCGGCAGCGAGGACGCCGAGCTGCACAAGGTGACGGACCCCTACGCCCTGCGGTGAGACTGGGGGGACGGCAGGGAAACGACCCGTTCTGTCATTCCGAACCGGCGGCCTTGTAGCGGCGCACAGCGTGCGCCACTGCTCCGCCCTGCGGCGGAGCAACTCGCCGCAAGGCGAGAGTTGCCGGGATCATCGCCTGCTAACGCATGCGATCATGTGCTTCGCACATGTGGCGCACACTGTGCGCCGCTACGGCGGAATAATCGGGCAGAGTGATGCCCGCATTGCTCCTGTCATTTCCGCAGGAAATGACGCCGCCGGAACGGCGGCGGAGGCAGCTGGGGGTGCCTCCCGACAGGGAAGA
>JAFRUW010000146.1 GCA_017438675.1 Oscillospiraceae bacterium
ACAACCCGGAAATCCTTCTGCCGCTCATTCAGAATGCCGGCGCGGTGTTTATGGGCAAGAACTCCCCGGAACCTCTGGGCGACTATATGGCGGGGCCGAGCCACGTGCTGCCCACATCGGGCACAGCAAGGTTTTTCTCACCGCTGAGTGTTGACAGTTTTCTTAAGAAGATGAGCATAATAAGCTACACCGCAGAGGATCTCGGCGTGATCCATGAGGACATCATCAGATTTGCCGAATCCGAATACCTCACCGCCCACGCGAATTCCATCAGGGTGCGGTATAACAAAAAATAATTCATTCAGGAAAGGAATGATAATATGAGGACCTGTGAGATCACGAGAAAGACGAAGGAGACCGATATTTCTCTGAAGCTGTGTCTCGACGGCGGAGAGGTGAAGGTGTCCACCGGGATCGGATTCTTCGACCACATGCTCACCGCCCTGTTTTTCTACGGCGGCATGGGTGCGGAGCTTAACGTGACGGGCGACATCAATGTTGACGGTCACCACACCGTTGAGGATACCGGCATAGTCATCGGAAAGGCTGTCCGGGAGGCGCTGGGTGACAAAAAGGGTATCCGCCGCTTTGCGAACGCCTATATACCCATGGATGAGGCGCTGTGCTTCACCGCGCTGGACTTTTCCGGCAGGGCATACCATGTTTTTGACGCGGAAATGCCTCAGGAGATCATAGGCGCTTACGATTCCTGCCTGACCGAGGAGTTCATGCGGGCTTTTGCCGTGAACTCCGGCCTGACGCTCCACCAGAAGTGCCTCTACGGCGCAAACGCCCATCACATAACCGAGGCGCTGTACAAGTCTCTGGGCGTCGCCATAAAGGAGGCTGTGACTGTGGTGAGTGACAAAATAGTATCGACAAAGGGAGCGCTGGAATAATGGGCAGAACAGCCGTTGTAGATTACGGGGCCGGAAACCTGATGAGCGTCACAAACGCGCTGAAATATCTGGGTGAGGAGTGGATCATCACATCGGATAACGGCGAGATCGAGCGAAGCGACAGGATTATCCTCCCCGGAGTGGGGGCGTTCCCCGCCGCCATGAGGTTTTTAAAGGAAAAGGGCTTTGAGTCAGTCCTCGTTGAACAGGCGAAAAAGAAGCCCTTTCTCGGCATCTGCCTTGGTATGCAGATGCTCTTTGACGAGAGCGAGGAGATAGAAACCACCGCCGGCCTTGGCCTCATAGGCGGCCGGATTAAAAGGGTGGATACTGACCTGAAGCTCCCTCATATAGGCTGGAACAGTCTCCGTTTCCACAATCCGTCCCCCCTGACGGAAGGTGTGCCGGAGGGGTCATACGTTTACTTCGTCCATTCCTTTGCGGCCTATGCCGACAGGGAAGAGGACCTGGTTGCCAGCGTTGACTACGGAACACAGGTGACGGCCATCGTTGGGAATGACCATGTGTTCGGCTGCCAGTTCCATCCGGAAAAGTCCGGGGAAGTGGGGCTCACCATGCTCAAAAACTTCTGTTCTATTTGATGGAAAGGAACGCTTAAGTATGAAAATTCTGCCTGCCATAGATTTGAAGGACGGAAAATGCGTCCGTCTTTTTAAAGGCGATTTCAGCACCGTCCACCAGGTGTCCGAGGATCCCGTAAAGACCGCAAAGGTTTTTGAGGAAGCCGGAGCGAAGATAATACACATGGTGGATCTGGACGGCGCCCTTGACGGAAAGCGAAAAAACGGAGAACAGGTGGCAAAGGTCGCCGCTTCCACTGCTGCGAAGATCGAGCTGGGCGGCGGCATCAGGAGTATGGATGACATCCGGGCAGCCGACAAGCTTGGCGTATGGCGGTTCATAATCGGCTCCGCCGCAGTCAGTGATCCGGATTTCGTTGCCGAGGCCGTAAAGGAATACGGCGAGCGCATCGCCGTGGGCATCGACGCCAGAAACGGCAGGGTCAGCACCCACGGCTGGATAAGGGATTCCGGTATCGACGCCGTAGAGTTTGCCGGACAGATGGAGGCTCTGGGCGTGAAGACGATAATTTTTACCGATATCGACACCGACGGCACCCTCACCGGGCCTCCCGTTGAGAAGCTCAAAGAGCTCCGGGCTGCTGTGAGCTGTGAGATAATTGCCAGCGGCGGCGTCGCGAATATCGGGGACATTAAAACTCTCAAGGCCATAGGCGCGGACGGCGCCATAATCGGCAAGGCGTATTACGCAGGGACGATTGACCTTCGGGAAGCTGTAAAGGAGGCGGGGGACCAGTGTTAGCAAAGAGAATCATTCCCTGCCTTGACGTTCATAACGGGCGTGTTGTAAAAGGCGTCAACTTTGTGAACATCCGGGACGCCGGCGACCCTGTGGAGCTGGCGAAATACTACAGCG
>JAFRUW010000147.1 GCA_017438675.1 Oscillospiraceae bacterium
AGGTCCAGTCGCCCAGCACCTTGCCGCTGATTGTGTGCTCCTGACCGTTTATGTATTTGTTTACGATGGTGTCAAGAGTGCCGTCGGACATAAGCTCGGCAAGAGCGCCGTTGACCTTGTCAAGAAGCTCGGTGTTTTCCTTTGCGATGCAGATGGCGTAATCCTCTTCCGTATAAGCGGTGTCAAGGATCTTGAGCTCCACCTTCTTGCTGCAGGACGCGAAGCAGAACATCATGGCAAGCGCCAGAACTAATGTGATAATACGGGTAAATGTCTTCATAATACTCCTCCAAAAAAGTAATCTTGAATAATTATACAACAGCCATCCTGAATTATCAAGAAAGAATTTACAGGAAATGACAGTTTTTATGAATATTATTTAGCTTCAGCGTTAAGCCTCTCAAGATAGTGAACAAGCTCCTCAAAATTGCCGCTGTCGCCTGCCCACGGATTGTCGGGATCGCCTATATTGTAATCCGTAACGTGGAAGCACTTCATGCCCAGTTTTTCGGCGGGATACATGTCCTCATTCTCGTCATTTCCCACCATAAGGCACTCCTCCGGGCGAAAGCCGATGCGTTTGCAGACGGAAACGTAATACTCCGGGTTGGGCTTGCAGTAATACTCCGTCTCATAGGATGTGATGAAGTCAAAGCACGTCTCGTCCAGTCCCACCCATTTAAGGCGGCTTATCTGTCCCGTCATGGGGAACAGCGGGTTCGTGGCAAGGACGACCGCCCTGCCCCCTTCCCGCGCAAGCTCTACTGCCCGCTTTGCCAGGGGGTTTTCTTTTGCGATGACCTTTGCCCTGTTGAATTCGTTGCCGTAAAAGGCGTCCGCCACCGGGCGGACTATATCAACGTCCATGCCCGTCATCTCCCCGTAGGTGCGCCAGAATACGGCATCGTTCCTTTCGGCGCCGTCATTCTTCACCATTGCTCCGGTGCCGCCCCATATTGCCTTCACAAGGTCATCGGGTCCGATCCCCAGGGGGCAGAGAACTTTTATAAGCTCCTTAAAATATGTGTTTACAAACTCGTCCTGATCCATGGGCACGAGGGTGCCGTCCAGATCAAACAGAACAGCTTTTATCTCCATATACTATCCTTTCTGCAGCGCCCTTACTTCGTTCTTTTGAAGGTGAAGGACAGTATCGCCGCAAGCTGCAGCGGTATTCCGATGGCAAACACCAGCCAGAAATTATATTTGAGAAGGGAAAGGTACAATACACCCAGAACCGTCCAGATCAGGGCGGAGATGATGTACAGGTCATATCTCAGTTTTCCCCAAAGTGTGTTCAGAACAAGCAGCACGATGAGGGATACCGGCACCGCCGTCGGAAAAGCGATCCACAGGTTTTTCCCTGCGGCGTAACCGCACACGAACACAAGAGTGGCGATGAACCATACTCCTATAATGGAAAGGCCGGTGATGATGAGGTGGTTTCTGCTCATCCACCTGCCCCCTGTGCCTGCGGGCATCTCCTCACCGCCGTGCTCCGAGGTGAGGTAGTCCAGGGACACGCCGAAGACCTGGGCGATCTGCTTGAGCACAGTCACGTCCGGCAGGGATTCTCCCCTCTCCCACTTGGATATGGCCTTGTCTGAGTAATTGAGTATTCCCGCAAGCTCCGCCTGGGTCATACCGGCGGCGGAACGCAGACTGCATATATTATCGGCCGTAACAGCCTTAATATCTTTCATTTTTCGGACTCTCCTGACTGAAAAACCGACTCTACCGACAGTAGAGTCGGTATAAATCAACTGTTTACTGTACAGAACCGGGAATAGGTTGCTGTTTTCGGGTGATGTTCTTTATAATATTATCAGAAACTATAAATCTTAAAAGGGAGGCAGCTATGAAAAAGCTTTTGATTTTCGGTGACTCGATATTAAAAGGAATAACATACGTTCCGGAGCTCGGCGGCTATCATATGCTGAAGGGTGACAGATTCTTAAAGCTAAAAGAACACGGTATTGAAATACTGAACTATTCAAAAATGGGCAGTACCGTTTCCAAAGGTCTCAAAGCCGTAAAAAAATACGTGACCGGCAACATGGATGGCACCGCCGTCATAATCGGCTACGGAGGAAACGACTGCAACTTTGACTGGAAAAGCGTATCGGACGATCCCGCCGCTCCCCACTCACCTGTTATCGGGAGCGAAGAGTTCTCAAGGGAATACGCGGACTGCGTAGACCACTGCGCGGATCACGGAGCCACAGTTTACGTCACCACCATGGTGCCGCTGGATTCACCCAAATTCGTTGACTGGATCTGCAAAGGCAATGACCGCGGGGCCATATTGGGCTGGCTGGGCGAC
Source organism: Oscillospiraceae bacterium (assembly GCA_017438675.1). Lineage (GTDB taxonomy): Bacteria > Bacillota > Clostridia > Oscillospirales > Oscillospiraceae > SIG495. The sequence goes on from JAFRUW010000147.1 coordinate 2,324, forward strand.
GTGAGCATGACACGCAGGTGGCACGAGTATTACAACAATCTTGTAATAAACGCCGCTCTCCAGACACGCGCCGGGATAATCGACGTCCGCACGCCCTTCCTGCTGTCACATAATTTCGGTGAGCTTATCTGCGCCGACGGCATCCACCCCACGGAAAAGGGATACCGCCTCGTTGAACGCGCCATAACAGACGCCCTGATCGGATAACTCCTTTAAATCGAACACCGCAGACACTTCAAGACTTCCGGCATCCGCCGGAAGTCTTCAGTCTGTCAAAGAACTATACGAACGCCCCTGTTTCTGGTAAAATAGGAACGGGGGTGTTGTTATGGAAGAATGGAAGAAAGATGCACGGCGAGACGTAGTAATAGTAGACATAGATGCATTGGTGCCGAAGAATCAC
>JAFRUW010000148.1 GCA_017438675.1 Oscillospiraceae bacterium
AAACAAGCTGAAATGGAAAACCGTTGCCATTCTGCTGATTCCGTACATAATCGGCGCTCTTTATCAGCTTTTGGCAACAAAGGCGGTATATGAGCTGTCCTTTACCGGCGTAAAGCACCTGTGGCTGGACGGTACCGACCTCATTTCCGGCGGCGTCCTCAGCGGACTCCTTGCCCTCATATTCTCCTGGCTGTTCAGCGACGTGGGCGCGGGGATAATCCTCTTTGCCATGCTGCTGGCACTGCTTATAATCTGCCTTGGGCCCTTCCTCTATATCTGGATCGGAGCAATCAGGACAAGAAGGATCGAAAAAGCTGAGCGCAGGGAAAGAGAACCGAGGCCAAAGCCCGAGCCTGAAAAGGAAAAACCCCCCATCGTGGATATCAACGCTGTCCGTGAAAAGATAAGCGAGATGAAGGAAAACCGTCGGAGGGAGTTAAAGCGCAGAAAAGGAAAGCAGACCACCACCGAGATCCCCGTATCCGAGATCCAGGCGGCTGCTGAAAACAGCGGCGGGGCAGCGCCCGAAAAAGAAAACGGCAATACGGTTGTCGAGGGGATATTTGACGTTGAGGTTCCTGTGGAAAAGCCCCCGGAGAGATCCCCGCGGAAGCCTAAAAAGCAGATGACCCCGGAGAAAGAGGACTTCATCAGGGAGCTTACCGAGGGTATGGATATCCAGGACGGGCCTCGTGTGTATCAGTTCCCTCCCATTGAAATGCTCTCCACAGATGACGGCAGAGGCCGCAGGGAGCCCAGGGACGAGGTCATTACCAATAAGGAGAGACTTGAAAGCGCCCTTGAGAGCTTCGGCGTCAACGCCAACGTGTCGAATATTATCCGCGGTCCGTCAGTCACCCGGTACGAGATGGAGCTTGAGGCGGGAGTGAAGCTCAACAAGCTCACAAACCTTGCGGACGATATAGCCCTGTCATTGGGCGTTACCGGCGTCAGGATAGCGGCGATACCCAACAAGATCGCAACCGTGGGCATCGAGGTTCCCAACCGCAGCATCAGCACCGTATACCTCAGAGACATTATAGATTCCGAAGAGTTCAGAAACTCCACGTCGAAGCTGACCTTCGCCCTGGGCAAGAACATTGCCGGTGAAGCAATTGTGGGCAACATCGCAAAGCTGCCCCACCTTCTGGTTGCCGGTACAACCGGTTCCGGCAAGTCGGTGTGCCTGAACTCACTGATCCTCAGCATCCTGTACAAGGCCACGCCGGATGAGGTCAAGTTCATAATGATCGACCCCAAGATGGTGGAATTCAAGATCTACAACGGCATTCCCCATCTGCTCGTTCCCGTAGTCACCGAGGCGAAGAAGTCCGCCGGCGCCCTCCAGTGGGTGGTGACGGAGATGATGAAGAGATACAGCATCTTCTCCGAATTGGGAGTCAGGGATCTAAGATCCTACAACAAAATGGCGGAGAACGACTTCGAGCTGAACACCATGCCCCAGATCGTGGTGGTCATCGACGAGCTGGCCGACCTTATGCTGGTTGCGGCGAAGGAAGTCGAAGAATCCATCTGCCGCGTGGCGCAGCTCGGCCGCGCCGCGGGCATACACCTTGTTATAGCAACCCAGAGCCCCCGTGCAGACGTCATCACCGGCCTTATGAAGGCAAATATCCCGTCGAGGATATCCTTCAAGGTGGCGTCTTCCCTTGAGTCCCGCATCATTCTGGACGCGGGCGGCAGCGCTGACAAGCTTCTTGGCAACGGCGATATGCTTTACGCCCCCGTGGGCGTCACAAAGCCCATGCGCATCCAGGGCACCTGGGTCACCGATGAGGAAAGGGAAAGCATTCTGGACTTCATCAAGAACGAGAGCAAGGCGGAGTATTCCGAGGAGGTCATTTACCAGATCGAAAAGGCAGCCGAGGGCAAAAAGATCGCCCCGGAGCCGGAAGAGGAAAACGGCTTCG
>JAFRUW010000149.1 GCA_017438675.1 Oscillospiraceae bacterium
GACGTGGACAAGTTCCGGGATGCTGACGCCGATCGGGATGAAAAACGCAGGGAGCTTGGGATACCGGGTGATGCGTTTCTGCTCCTGTCTGTGGGAGAACTGAACGCCAACAAAAACCATCAGGCGGTGATTCGTGCCCTTGCGCGCCTGAATGACAGTCAGGTCCACTATTTGCTGGCGGGAATCGGGCCGAAGCAGGAAGAACTGGAAAGACTCGCCGCAGAATTGGGCGTGTCACGTCAGGTGCATATCGCCGGTTACAGAGACGACATTCCCCAGCTTTACAAGACCGCTGATGTGCAGGTGCTCCCGTCTGTACGTGAGGGCCTGGGACTCGTGTCTATCGAAGGCATGGCCGCCGGACTTCCGCTGATCTGTGCCGACAACCGCGGGACCCGGGAATACGCGGGAGTATTTGAGGAACACGGTTTTCAGAACATGTGCAGAACAATCGATGATTATGTCGCCGCGATACGTCGGCTTAAATCCGATCCCGATCTTTACTTTAGACTTTGCAGGCGCGGGTATCCCGCGGCTGAGAAGTTTTCATTGACCAGGGTGAACCGGAAAATGATGGCAATTTATGAAGAAAAATGACGGCGGTTAAAAAGAACTATGATGCGGTTTTTTGTTTATGTCAAAAATCTTGTGGGCGTAAAGACAAATGCTTCTTCTTTTCGCTGGAGCTTCGGTTCCGCCTCACCAGAGACGTCAAATGCGGACTATGACGCCTGCAGGATCAAAGCAGAACTTGATATTGTTAAGGACAAGAATGTCGCAGTGCCAGAATCGCTGAAAAACGGGAAGGGCAATTTCCGGTTTTTCCACGGGGATCGGAATCGGGGGACGCTGTATTATTACCGCAGAATACTCGGGCTTATTCCCCTTTGTTATTCCCTTTCCGTTCAGGGGAATACCGTCCGCGCCACGGTGGGGAAGTCCTATTCCCGCCTTGTCCGGCTTAAGGTGATGAATATCCATCCGATCCATTACATCCTGTTTGATCTGGTAACGGCGCTGATGCTGAAAAACGGCTATCTGCCGGTGTACGCCGCTTCCTTTGCATGGAAGGATCGGGGCGGGCTTATAATGGGGCCGCCGAATATGGGAAAAACGCTCACGGCGATCCGGTTGGATGAGGACCCGGATATCCGCCTTTTGGGGGAGGACATCGCCGTTACCGACGGCAAACGGATTTACAGCGTGCCCTGGACAGATACATACCGCCGCTATTACCCCAAAAGCGATGCTGATAAGCGTCCGTCCTTTTCCGGGACTCCCGCTGAGCTTCGATACGTATTCCTTCTGAACCGTGAGAGCGGCGGAAAGTGCCGGTTCGGCGACTGTTCCAAACAGATATCGCTTCTTAACCGATACGGGATAAAGTGGAGCAGTTCCCCGGCGGTTATCGCCCTCAGCTACTTTAATGATGATCTGTCACTGGACAGCCTTCTTGACCGTGAATCGGAAATCTTGCGTCAGGTTACGGAAAATGCGGCTGCCGCCGAAGTGACATCAGACGACCCTTTGCGCTTTTCCGTCCTTATTGCGGAAGAGCTTAAGAAAGATATTATTGCCTTACGGCTTTAATATATACAATAATCAAGGAGGAGAGAATATGAAACGCAAACTACCAAGTAAAATAGTATCCTTTGCGCTTTGTGTTGTAATGTTTGTCAGCTTGCTCCCCATGAGCGCGCTTGCCGCCTGGAACAATGTTGTATATAACGGAACGACTTTTGGCACAAACGGATACTACAATGTGATCTCCAAGAAGGAGTTCACACTTGTACCGGGTGCAGCGACTGAGACCGAGATGGTCATCAACAACTCGGCCGGTAACCGCAGACAGGTTATGCACATTATTGAGGTTGACCCGTCAAACCCGGATGTTTCCATAGTCCCGGGCTATTACGGCATCGATAAGGACCTTTCCGATGTGAATAACCATAAGGTTGCAGGTGTAACCGACGTTGTAAAGTACTATGAGGACAATCTCGGCTACAATGTTGTCGGCGCCATGAACACGTCCCTGGCGTATGACAGCAACGCGCCGATAGATTTTCTGGTTTACAACGGCGTTAATCTTTCTCAGGGAGCGCATCATGCACAGACATTCCTTGCCGTAATCAAGGATCCCGATACCGGCGCTGTTTCCTGTGAGCTTCATAACTATGCAGACGGTATCCCCGAAAACTGCTGGCAGGCGGTTTCCGCAAACTTCGGCTTCACCGTAAGAAACGGTGAACTCGTAAGCAAGACAGAAGAGCGCACCAGCTCTCCCGCGGCGCGTTCCATGCTTGGCGTCAAGGAAGACGGCACGCTGGTTATCGTCATGAATGACGGCCGCGGCGCCAACAACTCCGTGGGCTTCTGCAACTATGAGCTGGGCGAATCCATGCTTGCTCTGGGCTGCAAATGGGCTGTCAACTGCGACGGCGGCGGCTCATCCTCTTTCGTGACAAAGCGCGCAGGCGAGACCGCCAACACTATCCGGTGTGTTCCCTGTGACGGCGCGGAGCGCCCGACCATCAACAGCATCCTCATCACTTCCAACGTTGCCCCCACCGGCATTCTGGACAGTGTAAACATCACTTCCGATTATGACTGTTTTGCTCCCGGCACTTCCTACACCTTCGGTGCCGAAGCAATCGATACCCACGGTTACGCCATGGATATGCCCGCAGGGGCATCCTGGGCGCTGTCCGACGAATCCTTCGGTACAGTCACTGACGGTACATTCGTTTCCAACGGCAAGCTGGGTGAAGTGGAAATCCGTATTCTCTCCGGCGAAGACGTCATCGGAAGGAAGACCGTAAGAGTAGCAAATCCGGAAAGCCTCACCCTTTCCGCAACTTCAACAGTTCTTCCGTATTCCACCGCAGAAAAGCCGAGATCTGTCATACTTCCCATCGCGGCAGTCATCGGTGAAGCACCGGTGTATTTTGACGCCGGATCGTTCAACGTGGCTCTGTCAGCTCCCGAAGCAGGCACAATGAACGGACTGACATTCACCGCTACCGCGGATGAAACAGTCCCAGGTACGGTTATAACCGCAACATATCTTCCTACCGGACAGCAGCTTACATATACTGTAACCTTCGGCAAGGGCTCCGAGATCCTTTGGGATTTTGAGGACGGGGACATCTCCAACTGGTACGGCGGCGGCGACGACGTCAAGGTCTGGCTGACAGAAAACGGCGTTCCGGCTGCGGACCAGCTCAAGACACTTATAAGCGGCGGTCAGATTTCCTTCAGTGAGCAGTCCCATACCTTCCTTTCAACAAGAGACAACGGCGGTCAGGTCCACAACGGCGAGAACGCTCTGGGCGTGGATTTTGACTTCCGCAATGTAGAATTCAACTCCTGGGTGTACGCTATCCTGTACAACATTCAGGATCAGTATGTCCTGCGTGATGTTGCCAACGGCAAGAAGGCCACAGCTCTCGGTATGTGGTGCTATGTGCCTGAGGGCTTCTGCAATCCCGCCGGCGACACCTCCGGCGCCCTTGCAATGCAGCTGACGGTTTATAAGAATCCGGAGGGCACAAGCGGTTCTCAGCTTAATTTCCAGTTCTATTCCGAAAACCAGAAGAAGAGAGTCAGCCTCAACCAGTGCACAGAGGCGGATATCCCCGAAAACAGATGGGTTTATCTTACTGCGGATCTCACAGGCTCCGATTATTATTCCCTCACCAATCCCAAGGGAACCACTTACCGTGAGCCTTCCTTCTTCCGTATGTATATCAAGCCTACCCGGGCACAGGTCCTGACTTACTACTTCGATGATTTCACTCTCGATTACAGCTCCGCTGTCGATGACCGTGACGCACCCGTCATCACAAATCCGACATACTGCACCGCGGACTCCAACATTGAGTTGGACGGTCAGACCGTAAACACCAATGTTGTATCCTTCAACGCCAACATTGCCGACTACGCGGCATCAAACGCTGAGGGGCTGAATTATTCCTCCGCGGCGATCTATGCGGACGGCGTGAAGCTGGACGGCGTAACCGCTTCCGGAAACAACATGGGCGTCAACAACGTAACGCTCTCCGACGGCACCCACGCCATCAAGTTTGAGATCTATGACAACGCCGGCAACTTCTCATCCGTGACAAAGAACATCACGGTGGACGCCGACGCTTCCAAGGCGGTGGTCACCGTCGCGGGACACAACGATAAGAACATTGTTCCCGAGTACGACTCCGTTTACTATGTTGATCTTGTCGCATCCGATATTGCCCAGATTTCCGGCGTTACTGCGACCCTCCGGCTCAACACCGCAAACACCTGGGAGCTGGATCACATGATCGCGGCTCCGGGATATGAAGCGTCCTACACCTACAACGATATTTCCAAGCTTGCAGCGGTCACTGTTACAAAGACAGGTGAATGCAGCCTTACCGGTCAGCAGATCCTCGTCAGCATTCCCGCCCGCGTATGGTCCTTCGACGTAAGCACCGACGTAGGCGGCGACGGCACATCTGCTGTTCACATGACCGAGGCCGAGCGCTTCAGCAGCTCCTACGGCGAGCCCAAGGTGTTTGTTGACGCAGGCGTTGTAAGCGGCGCTATCGAATATGCGGACAACACTTCCGGCACATTCGGCGGCAGCATCTCCGTTGCCACAAAGCTCACCGGCAACAAATCCAACGGCATGTGGCATCAGCACACTGCGGAGCCTGCGGCAGACAAGGCAGCGACCTGCCTTGAAGCGGGCTACACCGGCCGCACATACTGTGATGTATGCGGTTCAGTAGTTGATTGGGGAACAGACGTACCCAAGTCGGGCCATCATTATGAGCTCACTGATGGACAGTTTGTATGTGCCGACTGCGGCGATGTATATCCGGCAGGCACCGGACTGTTTGAGCTGGACGGCAAGACATACTATGCCATCGGCGGCAACCTGATGAAAAGCTGGCAGGATATCGACGGGAACATGTATTTCTTCAGCAATGTCAACTATGCTGGCCTCGACGGTGTGGTTACTCTGGATGGAGTTGAGTTTGCTTTCGATAACGGCAAACTGCTACACGGCACATGGCTAAAAGATTCAAACGGTACTCGTTACTATTACGGACCCGGATACTACAAGTGCACTGCCGGTAATCCTTACGCAAACGTGGCATGGGCAGAAATCGACGGTGAAACCTACGGCTTTGACCGTCAGGGTTACCGTCACGAGGGCATCCGTCTGATTGTAAGCTCCAATGATCCAGGCAAGCTTTATGAGTTTACTGATGACGGCATACTTATTGGAGAATATATCACCAACGAGAACGGCATCTTCAGGTGCAACGGTCAGACGTGCTTCCTTATCGACGGTGTGCCCCAGGCGACTGGCCTTATAGAATACGACGGCAACTATTACTATATTAACAGCGGTTATGTTGCTGTAACAGGCACGTACAACTGCACTCACATGAACGGACTCCTGCCCGGCGGTTATTACGACTTCGACGAATACGGAAGAATGATCCAGAAGAACGGACCGCAGGACGACGGATATTTCTACATTGACGGCAAGATCCAGAAGTGCTACCAGCTTATCGAGTACGAAGGCGACTACTACTTCATCAACGACGGCAACAAGTACTCAAGAAATACACGTATATACCTGAGCGAAAGATTCTTAGAAGGTACAGACTTCCAAGTCGGCTACTATGACTTCGACAACACCGGCAAGCTGATTATAAAGAACGGTCCTCAGGACGATGGTTACTTCTATTTGAACGGCGCGCGCCAGAGCGCATATCAGCTCATAGAGTTTGAAGGAAACTACTACTTCATCAGCGATGCACATAAGTATGCAAAGAGCGCGCACATCTATCTCAGCCAGAAGTTCATTGACGGCACCCCCTTCACACCCGGTTACTATGATTTCGATGCGGAAGGCAAGCTGATCATAAAGAACGGTCCTCAGGACGACGGTTACTTCTACCTGAACGCTGTCCGCCAGCAGGCATATCAGCTTATTCAGTATGAGGACAATTATTACTTTGTCAATGATGCTCATAAACTCGCAAGGAATCAGCGCATCTATCTGAGCGACAAGTTTGTTGCCGGTACCGATCTTGCGGTTGGCTATTATGAGTTCGGCGACGACTACAAGCTCATCCTGAAGAACGGCCCTCAGCCTGACGGCTACTTCTACGTAAACGGCGCACGCCAGAACGCATATCAGCTCGTCGAATACGAAGGAAACTATTACTTCATAAACGACAGCAACAAGCTCGCAAAGGACAGAAGAATCTATCTGAGCGAAACATTTGTTGCAGGAACCGGCCTTGCAGTCGGCTACTATGATTTCGATTCCGAAGGCAGGCTTCAAAAGATCAACGGGCCGCAAGCAGACGGATCATTCTATCTTGACGGTGTCCGACAGATGGCATATCAGCTTGTAGAGTATAACGGTGATTACTACTTCATCAATGACGGAAACAAGCTTGCCAAAGACAGAAGGATTTATCTGAGTGCCAGATTTGTGGAAGGAACAGAGTTTGCAGTCGGTTACTATGACTTTGATTCCGAGGGCAGACTCCAGAAGATCAGCGGACCTCAGGCGGATGGAACATTCTATCTCGATGGTGTTCGACAGATGGCGTATCAGCTCATCAAGTACGATGGCAGTTACTATTTCATTGACGACGGCAACAAGTATGCCAGAAATAAGCGCCTCTATCTGAGCAACACCTTTATCGGCGATGAGCCCATAGAGCAAGGATACTATACCTTCGGCGAAGACGGCAAGATTCAAGGCCTGCTTTACTACTACAACGATCAGGGAGAGATCGAAAAGGACCTGGGACTCATCCTGAAGGACGGCTATTACTACTATGTCCGTACTACAGGCCAGCTTGCTGTGGGCAGATACAAGATCGACGAAAACAAGGTCAACGAATTTCTGAAGGGTGACCAGTACTTCAATTTTGACGAACAGGGCAGAATGATGCCGCCCGCATACTATATCGTCGGCATCAGAAACGCCCGCGACATAGGCCTGATGGATCGCATGAAGACCACAGGCAAACAGGACGTCAAGAGCGGACTTCTGATCCGCGGCACCGAGCTTGACGGAGCGATCAATCCCGTTCCGCTGCCCGCCGATGTTCAGGCTTACGGTGTGGATCTTCTGAAAAACACTTATCACATCAAGACCGAGATGGATCTCCGCAATCCCGCAGAGGTCCAGATGAGCAGTGTCGGTCTCACCGATCCTCTGGGTGAGGGCGTAACGCATAAGTATTATAACGTACCTCTCTATACGGGCATTTTTACGGATGAAGGCAAGGCTGTTATCAAGTCCGTCTTCGACGATCTCTGCAATCCCGATAACTATCCCGTGTATCTGCACTGCACATACGGCCTCGACCGTACCGGTGTCGTCTGCTTCCTGCTGGAGGGCGCACTGGGTGTTGATGAACAGTCCTGTGTTGTGGAATACTGCACGACAAAGGGTTCTCATCAGCCCGCTATCGATGCCGTGCGCGATGTGCTCAGAGAGTATCCGGGCAGCAGCTTTAAGCAGAGAGTTTCCAACTATCTCAACTCCTGCGGCATCACCAATGAGCAGCTCGAAACACTCCGCAGCATTTACCTTGAAGGTTGAGTGCTGTTCAAAAAACCACTATCCTATCACCAAAAGCCTCTGCCGGTTTTCCGGCAGAGGCAGCCATACATAGTTCGGAAACCTCCACGCGGTGTATGGCGGAAACAAGGGCGGGATGCCTTTGGCCGATTCCGAACTATTACTTTTATCTGAGACGCAGGAGAGGTGCTTAAACATGAGATCCGATCCTCTGGTATCCATCATCATTCCCGTATACAACGGCGGCGATTATCTGCGCGAAGCCATCGACAGCGCCCTTAAGCAGACATACCGCAATACGGAGGTGCTGGTTATCAACGACGGTTCAGATGACGGCGGAGTCACCCGGAAGATCGCTGAAAGCTGCGGGGAATCCGTCCGCTACTATGAAAAAGAGAACGGCGGGGTCTCCTCGGCCCTGAATCTCGGCATCCGGAAGATGCGCGGCGATTTGTTTTCCTGGCTTTCACACGACGATCTGTACGACCCACGCAAGATCGAAGCGCAGGTAAGGGCTCTTCAGGGAACCGACTCTCATTCTGTCGTTTACTGCAATTATTCAACTATAGATGCTGACTCAAAACCTCTTGCGGACACAAAAGTCTTCGGGCAGCTCCGTTCATCGCTCTCATCCCGGGAAGCGCTGCATCATGTTCTGCGCCACGGCTCACTTAACGGCTGCGGCTTTTTGATACCTCGGGCAATGTTTGAGGAGTGCGGAGGCTTTGCGGAGGACCTGAGATATAAGCAGGACGCGCTTATGTGGTATCGGATGTTTGCCGCAGGATGGTCGCTTACCGTCGTGCCGGAGCAGCTTGTAAAGAGCCGTGTGCATCAGAATCAGCAGACACAGAAAAACCGAGGGAAGTTCAGCGGCGACAATCAAAAGATATGTTCCCGAATCCTTCCGGCTTTTGAGAAGATCAGTACCCCGGAAGACGATTTTGTGCTCGAATATGCTTTGCGCTGTTCTTTAAGCGGGGAAAACGAGAATGTTCGGCAGTGCATACAGGCGCTGAAAAAAAGCGGCAGATACGGAGCATTTACCCGCACGCGGCTTTTTCTGATGCGGACATACGGCCTGGTTCGCCCGGCAGTCCGCAGGGTTTACTACAAATTAATCAGAGGAATTCGGACCGGTTAATAAAAATGCTTATTTATTCATTTTTGATCACTTTGCCGCTCGTACCATGTCTGCTTTACCGCTTTGTGCGGTTCAAGGGAGCAAACGACGACACCCACAAAAAAGCGGCTATGTTCCTGTTTTTCTCTGTCCTGCTGGTTTTAGTGGCGCTTCGCGCCCATTCCGTAGGCAGAGACACATCCAACTATGCGGTGGCATTTAAAAGATTCTCCCATTGGAGCTTTCAGCGGGTTCTGACCTATAAGGAACCTGCGTTCTCGCTGCTCTGCAAGGGATTATCATACCTGACTGATGATTTTCAATGGCTGGTTGCCATATCCGCATTCATCAGCATTTACCCCATATTCGTCCTCTATAAAAACGAGGTCGAGTTTCCCATGACAACCGTTGTGCTGTTCCTGATGCTCTCAAATTTTTATCTGCTGTTTTCGGGTATGCGCCAGGCGATTGCGGTTTCTCTCGGTGTCATCGCGTATGTGATGACTAAAAGAAAAAAGCTTATACCGTTTATCCTGATTGTTGTTTTAGCGTTTTTATTCCATCGCAGCGCTATGATACTCGGGTTAATGTACCCGCTTTATAATATGCGGATCAGGAAGAGATCTCTTTTCATCGTTGTTATAGTCATGATCCTTATCTACGTGTTCAACCGCCAGATATTCCACTTTTTCCAGGGTATCATTCAGGACTACGAAGACATCGGCAACAAAGAAACAGGCGCCTTTGCGATGCTGTTTCTGATGATCATATTCTCCATTTTTGCTTTTGTCGTTCCGGATGAGTCCCGGATGGACAGTGACACAATCGGCCTGAGGAACTTTCTTCTTATGGCAACTGCCGTACAGATGTTTGCTCCTCTCAACTATCTGGTCATGCGAATGGGTTATTATTACCTCATCTTTCTGCCCATCACCCTGCCGAAAATAATGAAGGAATCGTCTGACAGATGGCGGCAGGTGGCCGCCGCTGCCCATTATGTGATCCTTGTCTTTTTTGCACTCAGGTTTTTGCTTACCGCGGCTTCATCAAACACTCTGGATATTTTTCCGTATCGTTTCTTCTGGGAGATGGTCTAAATCAAAATCGTCCAAATCAATGCGACCTGCGGAAGGGGCAGCACCGGTATGATCTGTCAGGAGATCAGCCGTATGCTCACCGATGCGGGGAATGAGAACTACATCCTGTATTGCATCGGGCAGAGCGACTTCCCCCAGGGTATCCGCTATGCAAATGAACGGGAGATACGTATCCAGGCCCTCAGAGCGCGCATCAGCGGGCGGTACGGATTTGTCTCCCGGGGGATTACCCGGCGGCTCATCGGGGAACTCCGGCGCCTTGAGCCCGACATAGTTCACCTTCATAATATACACAGCCACAACTGCAATCTTGCCATGCTCTTTGAGTATCTCCGTGAGTCCGGCGCCCGGGTGATCTGGACAATGCACGACTGCTGGGGCTTTACCGGCTACTGCACCCACTACGTAATGTCCGGCTGCGGAAAATGGGAGTCCGGATGCCATGACTGCCCACAGCGAAGGAAGTTCAGTTGGTTTTCCGATCGAAGCAGGGAATTATACGATGCCAAGTGCAGAAAGACAAAACCGTTGGATCTGACACTGGTCGCTCCGTCCCGTTGGATGGCAGACCAGATCGGCCGGTCGTTTCTGAGCGGGCACGGCTGCTGCGTTATCCCGAACGGGATCGATCTTAATGTGTTCCGCCCGGTGAACGGCAGTTTCCGGGAACGGCACCGTTTGGAGGACAAATACCTGATTCTGGGTGCTGCATTTGATTGGGGATTAAGAAAAGGACTTGATGTGTTTAAAGAGCTTTCCGAACGGCTGGATGACCGGTTCCGTATCGTACTTGTCGGCACCACCAATGAGATCGATAAGCAGCTTCCGGACAGCATTATTTCCATCCATCGCACTGCTGACCGACTTGAGCTGGCGGAGCTGTACAGCGCCGCCGACGTGTTCCTTAATCCCACAAGGGAGGAAGTCTTCGGAATGGTGAATATCGAAGCCAATGCCTGCGGAACACCGGTGCTGACGTTTAACACAGGAGGATGTCCCGAGTGTATTGAAGAAAGATCTGGATGCGTGATTGCCGTCAACGATATTGACGCCCTTGAACGGGAAATCGTGAGAATATGCAGGGAGCGTCCATTTAAGCCCGAGGACTGCGTAATGAATGCAGGAAGATTTGAGAATAGTATCATTTATAAGCAGTACTTTGATTTATATAAAGGCATCATCGGGGAGTAAGGAGAAGGTATGAGAGCTGCAATCATCTCGCATTATTACATGTGCCGAAATTATGGCGGCTGCCTTCAGGCATATGCTCTTTGCAGAGTACTGAGAGATCTCGGATGTGATGCAGAGCAGCTTTGTTACAGCCGAAAGTCGGACATACCAGAGCGAAATTCAGTTATTCGGCGTATGTACCGCGTGATTAAGAAAGAGTTCAGAAGTGTTTTGAACCTGAGAATACACGACGCATTAGAGTCTCGTTATTCAGCCATGTCCGATTTTAGAGGTAATAAAATCCCGCACAGCAAAACGGTTTACGATTCTGATAGTATATCAGGCTGTGTTTCTGACTACGACGTTTTTATTACAGGGAGCGATCAGGTTTGGCATCCCTCAGCCTATTGTCCTGCGTTTGGCCTGAATTTCGTGCCTCACGTCAAGACAAAGCTCAGTTATGCGGCCAGTATTGCGAAGGACCGCCTGACAGAGGATCAGCTGATTAAGCTTTCTTCGTGCCTGAGTGATTTTTCGGCTATTTCAGTCCGGGAGGACAAAGCACGAGATTTGTTGAAGGACTGGGTGCGGCAGCCAATCAGGGTTACGCTCGATCCCACGTTGCTTCTTACTTCCGAACAATGGGATGATGTCTGTTCCCCGCGCATCGTGAAGGAGCCTTATCTGTTTTGCTTTTTCCTCGGGGACAGCGTAAAGCAAAGAGAGCTGGCGCGCAGATATGCCGAGGCGCGCGGGCTTAAGCTTGTTACTGTTTCTTTCCTTACCGGGTATTACAGAAAATGCGATATTGATTTCGGTGATTTGCCGATCATGGCTGCTTCTCCGGAGGATATTGTTTCTCTTATAAAACACTCCGAAATTGTTTTTACGGACAGCTTCCATGCCGTCACGATGTCTGTCGTCTATAAAAAGCAGTTTGTTGTGTTTGACCGTATTATTGGTTCCTCCATGGGCTCGCGGGTAAGCTCACTTTTATCATTGCTTTCCGCAAAAGATCGCTTTTGCGATGATGAACGAATATGGGATAATTCGTACATAAATA
>JAFRUW010000150.1 GCA_017438675.1 Oscillospiraceae bacterium
AGCTCCACAGCACAGCCCACGGCAAGGCAATGTTCGCGTCGATGCCCGAGGATGAAAAGCTGAGACTTCTCAAAACCGTTCCGAGAGAAAAGCACACCGCCAATACCATCATCGGCGAAGAGGAACTTCTCGAAGAGGCGAAGAGGAACCGGGAGCGGGGGTATGCCATTGACGAGGAGGAGACCACCCTCGGAATGCGCTGCGTTGCGGCTCCGGTGTTTGATTTCAGCGGCCAGGTGGTGGCGGCCATAGGCATTTCCGGGCCCGTGGACAGGGTCAGGAAGGAAATGATACCGAGGTACGCGGAGACGGTGTGCCAGATAGCGGAGAAGATTTCCAGAAAGCTGGGGTATTAAGTTTAAGGGGTGCCGCTTAAGGTAATAAGTAAGAGGTAAGAGGTAAGAGGGCGCTGCGCGAGGGAGTGCCGCTCAAGGTAATAGTTCAAGGGGTGCCGCTTAGGTAATAAGTAAGAGGTAAGAGGTAAAAGGGAATAGCTACAGGTGCTAAGTAAAAGGGGATACGGAGATGTTTAGAAAAGGCGGAATAGTTGTTAATGTTTTAGCGGTCATTACCGCTATTTTGATCTTTGCCGGGATGGCGTTGCCGCTTACATCAGTCGATGCGGCGAATTATGAATACAATTTCCATTACTGGTCGTTTGACGGCAGCGGAGATGATGCGTCGGGCAAGCTTGATCTTTCGGCGGATTTACCCGAATTTGCGGAGGGCAGGCACGGGAAGGCTCTCGACACCGAGAACGGCGACGCGATGAGGACGAAAAAACTCACCGAAAAGACCACGGCCGGGTTTACGATGGGTGCGTGGATAAAGCTCAGCAGCGGCGCCACCGAGTGGAACATAATCATGTCCAAGGGAAACACGACGGATGCCCAGCAGGACAGGGTGCAGATACACGTTGGCCATGCTTCGGCGGCGAACAACGGCGGAATGCTCCTGACGTATTCCCCGGCGACGGCGGCGCAGCTTTCCAATGAGAACGACGGCAAGCCCATATCCTACGACACCTGGTATCAGATCACGGTGACCTACAACCTCAGCGTGCTCCGAATGTACATCAACGGAGAGCTTTTTGCTGAGAGAGAGGCCCATTACGATCTCAAAGAGGCCCTGGGCAATATGAACACCATCACGGTGGGAGCCCTGAACCATGACGGAAGCACCTTCAGGTTCTGCGGACTTATTGACGATGCATTTTATGCTAATTTTGCCATGAAAGAGGCGGATGTCAAGGCGGCCTTCGACAGCCCCGAAAAGCTGAAGGGCTTTGCGGACGGAAGCATTGCGATAACCCCGGACGTTCCGGGAGGAACCGCCACTGAAGAGCCTGCCGATGCGACGCCCGAAGCCGGAGAGCAGGAGACGGCGCAGCCGGAGACCGGAAAAGGGCCCATATACTTCTGGCCTTTTGACGGGTCGACCAAGGACATATCCCACAACGAAATGAACATCGACACAGAGGATGTGAATGACGGCTACACCGACGGAAAGGTGGGCAAGGCGGTCACGGTCGTGGAGCCTCTTTCCGGCGACTATCTGCCGGCGGACACGAACCTTTCGGCTTTCACCATCGCCTTCTGGGTCAAGTGGGAGGAAAACGACAACGGCGCCTACACCGCGCCCATTGCCTTTGCCGGTAAAGAGACGGACCACCATTTTGAGCTCTATTTCAGAGTCGACGAGAACACCGGCGGACTGTCATTCTACGAGACAAGGACGGGCTGGAACCTTGAGAACATCGCCAATGTGGAGAGGGACGAGTACACCCACATAGCCGCCGTGAGCGGCGAGAACGGATTCAGGATATTCCTGAACGGAGAGGTCATTTACGATGCGGCAAGGCCGGTCAACACAAGCGGCCTCGGCACCACCGACGACTTTATAACCCTCGGCGGACTCAACGACCTTACGCTTAAGTGCATGGGCGAATATGACGAGCTGCTTATTGCGGCATATGAGATGCCCGATGAGTTTATCACTAAGCTTTATTCAGACCCGGCAGGGGCGCGGGCAGACATTGAGAAGCTGGTGGAGAGCAACTACCCCGAGGGGTACACACCGCCTGAGAAAACTCCGGAGCCGACGGAAGCGCCGACCAAGGAGCCTACGCCCGAGGCCACAGAGCCTGAAGAAACTCCCACGCCTGACAATTCGGAGCCGACGGCCACACCGGAGCATGTAGAGCCCACGGCTACTCCCGAGGGTCAGAAGAAGGGCTGCGGAGGCACACTGTCCTTCGGAGCCGGGGCGGCGGTCGCATTGGCGTTTGTAATATTTGCTAAAAAAAGAGAAAGATAAAAAGAAACGGAGCGGCGAAATGGTTGGACGTCATTCTAAAAAGCTGTTGGTTATTTTGTTAACGGTGTGCATTGCGGCAGGTGTTCTGGGACTTGGTGTATTGGTTTCGTATGCCCGGAGCATGGCGGATGCGGAGCGGATGAGTACCATGGAGACGGATTCGCCAATGGACAAGGAGCCGGAGATCATTTCGGTGAACAAGGGGCCCAACGAGGCTGCCGGGGCCGGCCCGTCATGCGGATACAGCCTTCTCCTTGACGGCGACGACTGGGCGATGACAAGCACGAAAAACAGCTGGAAAAATGCGTATACCGTGAGCGTTCCGTCGAGTCTCAGCAGCGCGCTCTTTAAGATCGGCGAGATCCCGGACCCCACCGTGGGAAGGAACGAC
>JAFRUW010000151.1 GCA_017438675.1 Oscillospiraceae bacterium
CAGCCCTTTTATTATTTGAACGTTTTATTTGCCTTCAGCCGCTCTGTGCCTTTTCCTGAAGATGATGAGGGCTGCCGCACATGCGGCGCCTGCCGCCATCAGCGCGATCCAGCCGGCAATCTCCGTAAGATCGTGTGTTCCGGGAGAGCTGCCGCCTCCGCTTCCGCCGGAGGAACCCTTGGCGTTTATTGTCAGGGTAGTTTCAGCCTTTCCGTCATCGAATTTGATGGTGACGGTATACTTGCCTGTGGACAGCTTTTCAAGGGCGGAGGCATTCAGCGTCACAGTGTTGTTTCTTGACTTGATGGTGTAATCCTCGCCCTTTTTAAGCTCCTTGCCGTCGATCTCAACGCTTGAGAAGTAGTCGAAGCATTCATCGTCATTCTCGCTTCGCTTGATTGTCATTGTCACGCCGGAGGAGGTGCCCTTCTTCCAGGAGCTGTCGGCGCCGTCGGTGACGGTGTATTTGATACTGGTGTCCTCCGTCCACTTTGCATAGAGAGTGATATCCGCGGTAACGGAGGTGCTGAAGTCATATGCTTCGGTGAGTTTTTCGTCTCTGTACCAGCCGTCAAATGTATACCCCTCTTTTGTGGGATCGGCGGGCTTTGAAGCTTTCTTTCCGTTTTCAACGTTCTGAGAGCTGACTTCAGAGCCGCCGTTAGTGTTGAAGGTCACTTTATGCTTTACAATCACAACATCGCCTGCAGCGATTCTCATTTCGCAGGCGGGAGCGGTGGTATGACCGTTGTCATACACTGTTTCAGCCAGATAGGTTTTGGCCTCAATGCTGAAGCCCACACAGCTGATCCTGCCGTTCGCGGGAGAAACCAGCTCCGCCCTGCCTTTGAGCTGAGTGACCGCCGGCGTGTAATCGGGATCGAAAGCAACAGGATCGGTGATCTCTCTGTCTGATACAGAAATGAACGCAATACCGTCCGCCGTCCTGGAGCGTACATAGTTTTTGCTGTCGGTAAGATTTACGGAAGCGCCATTGCCGCATATGATGCCCCACTCGCCTTCAGTGGCGGAAGAAGTAGCGGCACTTACATCTATAATACCATCCTCAACCGTCAACCGTCCGTCGGCAACGATGCCCCTCACTCTGCCGTCAGCATCGATGCTAACCTTGAGCTCGCAGTCCTTGTCAACAAAAAGGTTGCCGCCCAGGATCACACCCGTCACGCCGATCACATCGGGGTAATTAATATCTATGGCAACGGATGCTTTATTGCTAAGTGCCATGCCTGCGAAATCGTTTCCCGCAATACCGCAGAAGTTGGCTGTATAGAACTCATCGCTGGGAAGAGCGGTGAGGTCGATCTTCAGTTTACTGCCGTCGATATTGATTCCAGTGTCTGAGGAAATACCCGTCAGATTTGCAATGACCCTGTTGTAGGGCACTATAAGTTCCGGATCGCCCTTGCCCTTCAGGTTTACTGTCGCATTCCTGATATTGACGCTGCCCTTGGCATTGATCATCAGCATCATCGGGAATCCCGCCGAAACATGGGGAACTGTGCTGTCGATATTGACTGTGGCGCCGTCAAAAATGCGCAGATCTCCGAGAGCTATAATACCGGAACCGTAGGATGTTATATCCGCCGTGACGCCGCTGTCAATGAGGACGCTGTGTGCTCTGAGGCCGGCACAGTAATTCTTGTCCATGGGCTCAGTCCTGATATTCGCGGCAATTTCCAGCTCACCGTCGGTATAGACGGAATACATGCCGCCCTTCAGGGTAAGCTTACCGTCACCGTCAATTACCAGTGTCGGTTTTTCAGGGCTGTCGGAAACGCCGAAATGGCTGTTAATGACTATGCCGCCGGAGTTTTCGGATGCCTTGAAGAATCTGTTGTCGATTACGCATGTACCCTTGAAATGCATGAAGTATTCTTGTGATGATCCGGTCATGTCGTAAAGCATCAGCCCGAAGGAAGGAGCCAGTACCTGGTCGTAGAGCAAGGTGCTGTTGTTGAACCTGAAATCGTTAAAGGTGATATTCACACCGTCAGCGTCATACACAACTGTTCCGCTTCCCATCGTGGTGTCAGCCAGATCAAGAGTCTCACCGGGCTCAACCGCGTACTCGCCCACATACAGAACAGGCTTGATCTCCTCATAGTTGCCGATTACAAGGGATGCCTCATCTGAAACTATCTCATTGCCGTTTTTATCCGTGATGATGCACCTTAAATAATTCGTATGGGGATTGCGCTCGGTGGAAGGGATGATCAGCGTGTCTGTCAGGGCGGAGCTGCCTTCCAGGACAAATATGTTCCAGCCCACATCTTCTTCATCGCCGTCCCTCAGCTCCCAGCGGTAAGACGCAACATTTTCGGGATGATCCACGCTTACATGAAAAGAAGTACTGTCCGGATAGTTTACGACCCTGTTCTCGGGCTGGGAAGTAACGGAAACAAGCACGGGGCCGGTGGGTGAAGCTAAATGCGTCTCCTTATTTCCTTTCGGGGTAAAACCCTTATACGGTTTATCGCCGGTCGATGCATCATCGCTCTGCTTTGCGGTCTGAGTCTCCGAAGAGACAACCGCTTTGCTGTTTGCCGCAAGCGCAATACCGCTTGAAAGAACGAAACTTGCCGCCATAGCCAGAACAAGCATAAGGCATAATACAGATCTTCTCCTTCTCACAGCAATACCCTCCTTGATAACTGAACTTTGCTCGGAATGAAACAAAACGTATAATCTCCGGGACAGTATCGCTTCTCCGTGCAGTCCCGCTGATCATATCAAGTAATTATACCATATGTGTCGGCAGAATTAAACCATAAAATTACTCGGATCCCATTCTTTTTTTCAGTATCATCCGAAATGACCGCCCGTCACGGAACAGCCCGGGGTCGCAAAGCAAAAGAGCGCAGATTTTCAGCCGCGCTCCCAGACTGTAGACAAACCAAGATTACGAGAAAAAGCTTCGCAGAATTTCGCCGCCGCAGCGGCGAAACAAATTTAAATCTCATTTTTCCCGGGAGCATGTATCACGGGAAAAATACAGGAAAGCCGCAAACGTGCAAATTGAATTATCCTTAAACAATAATTCA
>JAFRUW010000152.1 GCA_017438675.1 Oscillospiraceae bacterium
AGAGTCGGGCGGCACCGTTATCACCGCCGTCATGGGCATGGTGGGGCTTAAACCAACCCTTGCCGCGATAAAAGAGAAAAAGCGGATCGCTCTCGCCAACAAGGAAACGCTTGTGTGCGCGGGGAAGATCGTTATGAACGCTGCCCGGGAATACGGCGCGGAGGTACTGCCGGTGGATTCGGAGCATTCCGCCATCTTCCAGTGTATGGAGGGTAATTCCCGGAAAGAGGTAAAGCGTATACTGCTCACTGCCTCCGGCGGCCCCTTCCGGGGCATGACCGGGGATGAGCTTAAAAGCGTCACAAAGGCCGACGCTCTCAGACACCCAAACTGGACTATGGGTCAGAAAATAACCGTCGACTCCGCCACCCTGATGAACAAGGGACTGGAGTTTATCGAGGCAATGCACCTGTTCGGCGTCACGCCGGACATGATAAAGGTGCTTGTCCACCCCCAGAGCATCGTCCATTCCATGGTGGAGTTTGCTGACAACTCCGTCATTGCCCAGATGGGCCCCCCGGATATGCGCATACCCATCCAGTATGCGCTGACCTGGCCGGAAAGGAAGCCGGGTCTGGCGCCTGAATTGGATTTCCTTACCGCGGGTGAGCTGACATTTGAGGAGCCGGACACTGAAACATTCGGATGCCTGAGGCTTGCAATGGAGTGCGCCGGAAGGCGTGATGCCGCCTGCGCGGTTATGAACGGCGCCAACGAGGCTGCGGTGGATATGTTCCTCAGAGACAGGATCGGCTTTACCGATATATACGGGCTTGTGGCCGACGCTGTCGAAGAGCTTGGGAGTATGAGGGCGGACTGTATTGAGGACGTCCTTGCGGCTGACGCTGAGGCCCGTGATTTTGTTTATGGAAAGGCGTAACTTATGTATATAATCCTGGCGATACTGGCATTCGGAATACTTATTGCTTCCCACGAACTGGGGCATTTTATTGCCGCCAAAGCCTGCGGAGTAAGAGTCAATGAATTTGCGGTAGGCATGGGCCCCGCAATATTAAAGAAGCAGGGAAAGGAGACAAAGTATTCTCTCCGTATTCTGCCCATAGGCGGCTTCTGCGCCATGGAGGGCGAGGATGAGGAATCCGAGGACCCCAGAGCCTTCAGCAGTCAGAAGCCCTGGAAGCGAATCATCATCCTGATTGCCGGCGCCGCAACCAATTTCCTCATGGGCCTCATTATCGTCGCCCTGATCTTCGTCCAGTACAGCGCTTTTGCCGGCAACACCATTGCCGGGCTGGCCGAGGGCTTTCCCCTTGAGGATCAGCTTCATGTGGGGGATACCGTTTACAGCATTGACGGCGAAAGGATCTATTACGCCGAGGATTTTTCCACCTTTATGGCAAGATCCAACGGCGAATCGGTGGATATGGTGATAATCCGCGACGGTGAAAAGCTGAAGCTTGACGATCTGCCCCTGAAGCTCACGGAGTATAACGACAACGGTCAGACCGTAAAGAGATACGGCATATCCTTCAACGTCATCGAGGCGAATCTCCGCGACAAACTGGAGTATTCCTGGTATACCGCCACGAATTTCGTAAGGCTGGTGCGCATAAGCCTCACAGACCTGTTCACCGGGAACGTGGGGGTCAAGGATCTCAGCGGCGTGGTAGGTATAGTGAACACCATTAACGACGTGGGCGAAGCCTCAAAAACCACGTCCGACGCACTTATTAACATAGCGTATCTCTGCGCATTCATCGCCGTGAACCTTGCGGTGATGAATATGCTGCCGATTCCGGCGCTGGACGGCGGAAGGGTATTCCTGCTCATCGTCACGGTAATCATCGAGAAGATAACGGGGAAGCATATCGACCCGAAGTACGAGGGATATATCCACGCCATCGGAATGCTGCTCTTACTTGCGCTTATGGCGTTTGTTATGTACAACGATATTGTGAGGTTGATCCATGGCTAAAAAGATCAATGTGGGCGGCGTGCCCATGGGCGGCGGCGCCCCGGTTACAGTCCAGTCCATGACGAATACAAAGACCGAAGATCCCGTGTCCACCGTCCGACAGATAAAGACACTTGAGGCCGCGGGGTGCGACATCGTGCGTGTTGCGGTACCCAATATGGACGCCGCAAAGGCTATAGGACGGATAAAAGAGGAAATATCCATCCCTCTCGTGGCGGACATTCATTTTGATTACAGGCTGGCGGTGGAGGCCGCGGCGGCAGGGGCCGACAAGATCCGCATAAACCCCGGCAATATCGGAGGCGAGGAAAAGGTGAAGGCGGTCGTCAAGGCGTGCCGTGAGAGAGGCCTTCCCATAAGGATCGGCGTAAACGGCGGCAGTCTTGAAAAGGAGCTGCTGGGAAAATACGGCCTCACTCCGAGAGCCATGGTGGAAAGCGCCATGGGCCACGTGAGGTTGCTCAACAGATTTGACTTTGACGATATCTGCATCTCGGTAAAATCCTCCGACGTGAAGCTCACGGTGGAAGCGTATCGGCTTCTTTCGGAGGAGACTGATTATCCGCTGCATATCGGCGTTACCGAGGCCGGCAGCGAGTATATGGGCGTAATAAAAAACTCCATCGGCATAGGGGCGCTGCTTCTTGACGGCATCGGCGACACAATAAGGGTGTCCCTTACAGCCCCTCCGGAAAAAGAGGTAAAGGCGGGCGTCGCCATGCTCAGGGCGCTTGGCCTCAGGAGAGGCGTCCGGATCGTCTCCTGTCCAACCTGCGGACGGACGAACATCGACCTGTTTACCATTGCGAAACAGGTTGAGGAGCGTCTGGAGGGCTGTGAGAGGGATATAACCGTTGCAGTCATGGGCTGCGCTGTGAACGGCCCGGGAGAGGCGTCCCACGCGGACTTCGGCATTGCCGGAGGCAATAATGAGGGCATCCTGTTTATGAAGGGCAGGATCGTGAGGAAGGTCCCCATGGAGCGCCTCACCGATGAACTTATTGGACTTATTGAGGAGAACTGAAGATGTCAACAAACCCTGTTCCGTTTTTTGATATGTTCACGGAACTGTCGGCTGACAGCGGCCTTGTAAAAGCCTTCAGCGGCGCTGTTGTCACCTACGCCGAGGTTAACACATCGGGACGGACTATGCGTATAAATATAAAATCGGATACCCCGGTGCCTCCTGTGGCACTGATGCAGGCGCGGGTCGCCATTGAGACGGAATACGGTCTCAGCTCCGCCGAGATCATACCCGACTGTCCCGCGGGAAAAAAGGAATCCGCAAAGAAAAAGGGAACCGTTCTGTTCGGAAAAACCACAAAGGGCAAGACGGTTCCCATGAGTGAGATCACCATCGAGAGCGGCAAAATAGTGGTGGAGGGCGAGGTGTTCTCCGTTGAAACGAAGGAGCTTCAGAAGTCCGGCGCCACGGTGCTTGCCTTCGATATGACAGATCACACGAGCTCTGTACGTGTTTCCAAATACATAAGGG
>JAFRUW010000153.1 GCA_017438675.1 Oscillospiraceae bacterium
CTGAGGGCGACGAGAAGACCGGCATCACCCTGCTGGCCAAGGCTCTTGAGGCTCCCATCAAGCAGATCGCCAAGAACGCCGGTCTGGAGGGCCCCGTGATCCTGGATAAGGTCAAGGGCAACGAGAACGTGAACTTCGGCTTCAACGCCGCCACCGAGGAGTACTGCGATATGATCGCCGCCGGCATCGTCGATCCGACCAAGGTCTGCCGCAGCGCCCTTGAGAACGCGGCCTCCGTCTCCGCCATGGTGCTCACCACCGAGTCCCTGGTGGCCGACATCCCCGAGCCCCCCGCAGCGGCGGCTCCCGCCATGCCTGACGGCGGCATGGGCGGCATGTATTGATCCGGGAATCGGAAAACCGCATAGAGCAAACGAACCCGGCGTCCGAAAACTCGGACGCCGGGTTTTTATATACGGTTGCATGGTTTACGCCGGTTTGATGCTCATGGACTTGACCCCGTTATACTCCCAGTCCCCATAGATCCAGATATCAACAAGATAGGTTTCCCCGCCCGCGGTCACCTCGGCGGAGAGCGTCGTATTGGTTACCCCGTTTTCCGACTGCTTGGAGAAGGATTGTATCTTCACGTCCTCCACCGGCCCGGATAACCGGACGCCCGACTCATTCATCGTCTGATACAGGCGCTTGATGGTGGTGATGTCTGCGTCGCACTTTGGATGGATCACATCGAACCATGCGAGCTCGTCCTTGGCGATGGCCGTTTCCATGATGTTCTCCACCGTATGTTCCAGGTTTCCGCGTATACCGTAGACCGCGGCATAGGTACCGAGGATTAACAGGATCGGTATCACAAGGATGACGATCCGGACCCAGAGCCGCCTGTCACAGGCATATTCACAGTCCTTGCATCGGAAATACTGAATCACCGCCAGGGCAGCGAAAAACAGGTAGTAAGCCAGTGGCGTCACGGGATTCGGCAGAAGCGCGAGCAGAATACCGCTGGGGATCAACGACACGGAGATGGCCCAGAGATAAAACTTCCTTTCAGTTTGCGCAAACAGGAAATTGAAGATCAGATAAAGAACGTGTACCACGGGGATCAGCGCGAAGGCCACAGACCAACTCCGATCGAGGATCGATTTTACTTTTGACATGGCTTATGCTCCCTCACATTTGATACTCATTTTCCTTTCAAGGTCTATCTTGGAATAACTATATCACAGCCCACCTCGGTTGTAAACTATTGTAGTATATTAAAACTACAACCTATCCGCTATACTACTACAAGTGAAATGAGGTGGTATTATGGCGGATCAGGAAAAGTTTATAATCCATCCCAAGAAAACATACGGTAAGAATACCGTGGCGTCTTGCCGAATGCCGATAGAACTGGTAAAGCGATTAGACGAGATCGGGAATCAAACCGGAAGAACGAGGAACGAATTGGTTTTGCGGTGCATCGAATTTGCTCTGGATAAACTTGAGATTGCTGAAGACTAAAGCGGGCACAGAGAAGTTGTGCCCGTTTTTGACGATAAAGCAGCAATGTTATGTTAACTATTTTGTGTAAAGTTCCATGCCCGACTGCATGTATTGATCCGGGAATACAAAACAGCATTAAAACACACCGCCGACAGTCACGTCGGCGGTGTGTTTTTCTCTTGCTCTTGATAAATATTATGTTAACTCGCGGCGTCCGATATGAGCATCAGAAAACTACCTGATGATCCAGTTTTTCGTCCGGATCGACGATGGTGAGCACGTCCCGAATAAAACCTGCCGGATCCCGGAGCCGGTAACGGAAAATGCTTTTGCTGTCAAACACAGCGTTGCTTCCGCCAAGCTCAAGGAGCAAAACCCTGTCTTGTGATTCGATGAGCATGAAGAAGGTTACTGTGCCGCTGAAGGTGCCGGTATTGAGCCCGGAACGGTAGAGTTTGCACCCGCTGAGATAATTCAGCAGCGCGTCCCGGTCGAAGTCCGTAATGTTCGTATCACCGGTCGACGTGGTGACCTTGATCGTGATGCTTGAAGCCGTCAGCTCCTCCCGTGACAGGATCGAACGGGGAACAAGAAATAAGAGCAGACAGATAAGGATCAATAATACGACAGTGGTATAAACGAGAGTTTTTTTGATGCTCATACCAACCCCTCGATCGCTGTGCCGCCGGCTTTGACGCCAGCCAGGTAGCCGCTGCGGGTGGCCTGATCCACCTTTGAGGGATGGATGGCGTCGCCGATGACCGTTGCCGGCATGTCCCCGGCGGCATCCAGGAGCGGCTGGACCGGCACGGACTTCATGCCCAGGGCATAGAGGACCGTATCCCCCTCCAGCGTTTTCTCCGTTCCGTCCGGGAGCTGTACCCGCACGAAGCCCGCTCCGATCTCCAGGCACCGGGTGTTCTCATACAGAGCCACGTGCTCCTTCTCCAGCTCGCGCATAAGCGCCTCCCGGTACATACCGTAGGCCTCGTTTGCCACCCGGGGCAGCATTTCCACCACCGTTACGTCGTGGCCTGTCCTGGCGAGGTGCAGCCCCTGCTCGGAGCCGATCAGCCCGCCGCCGACCATGATGACGCGTTTGCCGGGAACAACGTTCCCGCGATAGACCTCCAGCGACTGGACCGCGTTCTCGATGCCGGGGATGGGGGGACATGCCGGGAGGGAGCCGGTGGCGACGATAAGCTCCTCCGCCCCGAAGCCGCGGAGGTTTTCCGCCGTGACCTCGGAATTCAGCCGCAGGTCGATGTCCCGCCGCTCCACCTCGCGGATCAGCATATCCCGGAAACCGCGCAGGTCGGGC
>JAFRUW010000154.1 GCA_017438675.1 Oscillospiraceae bacterium
CAGGTTCCTCCTCCGTCCCCGCTCACGTGGAGATGATGGGCTTCCTGGGCATGGGCAACAACCCCAGGGTCGGCGCATCCGTCGCCGTGGCAGTTGCTGTTCAGAACAGCTTGAACTGATCGGTAATCTTAAAAATCCCCTGTTCGGTCACCGAACAGGGGATTTTTTAATGAAAAATTGAAAATGGGAAATGAAAAATGGTGGTATTTTTTAATTCTGACGAATTAAAAAATGAATTGGAAAGCGGGCGATCAATGATCGCCCCTACGGGTGCGGAGGGTATTTACAGGCGGATGTGGATAACCGCCTCGCCCGTGTAGGGGAGGGCCTCCGCGCCCTCCCGCCGCCGGCGCCGATTCGGACAACGGATGCGCCCGCAATAGACGGATAATCTGCGATACAAGGCGTAGGGGCGATCATCGATCGCCCGCCGCCGGCGCCGATTCGGATAAACACCGCACGGGCAATAGAAGGACAATCGGCGGTCCAAAATGTAGGGGCCGATGCCCACATCGGCCCGCGGTACAGAATATGATTACCGAGGCATTGCGATGAAAACGCACAGTGCCGGTTGACATAAAACGGATAAGACAATCCCCCAGTCACCTGCGGTGACAGCCCCCTTTACACAAGGGGGCCTGATATGCACCAAACCACACGCGGCAAAAACGCAAAAAGCGGGCGACTATCGGTCGCCCGCAGAATGTTCTTTTGGTTTCTGATTCTTCAGTTTCTGAGTAAGTATATCTTTTCCGCAACAATAATGGTTTGTGAAGGGTCGAAAGGTTCTGCAGGTATGATTGTAGCCAAACTGTGACCCACATAACCTTTTCCGTTAAGATCAAGCTGATAAATCTCGTCTTCACTCACATCTTCATGAAGGACATTTACCTCAACAATGTTATCATAGGGATCATCATTATCTCCGACGTACCGGACTAATATTGCGATCTCACGCTCCCTTTTTGTCGGCCTGTCGGAATTGCATGCAGACAGCAGGAAAAGACAGGAACAGACGGCTATAAGGAGGCTCAGCTTTCTGATTACTGCTTTGTTCATAAAAATGCTCCTTTCCAGTCAGCGAGCAGAATACTAACGCAACCTTTTAATTAGTATACAATCACAATTGTCTGCCGTCAAGTTGTACAAATTGCGATTACCGAGGCATTGCGGTGAAAATGCACCGTGGCGGTTGACATAACACGGGTCGATGTGGGCATCGACCCCTACATTTTGTGCCGTTGTCTGTTCTTCTATCGCCCGTGCGTCGGTTATCCGAATCTGCGCCGTCGGCGGGAGGGCGCAGAGGCCCTCCCCTACGCGGGCATGGCGGTTATCCGCACACGCCCGAAATAACCGCCGCACCCGTAGGGGCGATCATTGATCGCCCGCTTTCAAATACATTATTTAATTCGTCAGAATTAAATAATACCGCCATTTTTCATTCTGCATTTTCAATTTTTCATTAACAAACCCCCTGTCCGGGTTCCGAACAGGGGGTTCGTCATTTTTCAGTTCATGGAATATCTGCTTATCATTCGCCCGATTTCAAGGATATTGCTGCTGCCGTGGAATTCAAAGCTGGCCTTCAGGCCGTTGTTGAAAAACAGCGCAAGCTCCGCGTCGGGAATGAGCTCGGCAAAGCCCACGGTCTGGATGCCGAAATACTGGATGTTGGAATAGGGCAGGGAGAAAACCTCCTGGCGCTTGCCGGTTACGCCCTCGACCTCGGCGGTTATGACCCTCATGTTGGTAAAAACCACCTGGTCGCGCACGGTTTTGTACACGCCGATAAGCTGCTCGTCCTCAACCAGAAGCTTCGCCACATTCTTGTTTATCTTACTGCTTTCGATCCGCTGCAGGTTGAATGTTGCATCCTTGGAAAAACCGATCATTTTCTGTTTTCCTTTCCCGGCGCCTTAAATCAGGCTTTCGATATACTCCACTGCCTCGTCAACTGTCTTAAGCTCCGCAATAGCCTCGTCGGGGATGGAAATGGAAAACTCATCCTCAAGAGCCATCATTACTTCCACAACATCAAGGGAATCGGCGCCCAGATCGTCCACGATGTTTGTTTCGCGGCCGATGGTTTCGGGGTCGATATCAAGCTGTTCCGCAAGAAATTCTCTGATTTTATCGTATACCATGTTTTCCTCCTTAGAGCCATTCACGGCTTGAAGTTGCAGTATTGCTGCTGTAATCGGGATAATCAACATCGCTGAAAGCGTCCCTCTTGGGAGGGCGCTTCTGCTGCCTGTCAAGGGCGACCACAACGCGGCGGTTGGGCTCGGTGCCGGTGGAGTAGGTTGTCACGCCGTCAAAATCCTGAAGGCTTGCGTGGATGACATGACGCTCGTAGGCGTTCATGGGCTCCAGAGTGATGTTTCTGCGGTACTTTCTCACCTTTCCCGCCACCTTCTCTGCCAGGCGCTTCAGAGATTCCTCTCTCTTTGCCCTGTAATTCTCGGCGTCAACGCTGATCCTCAGACGCTCGTCGCTGCGGTTCTTGTTGATGGTGTAGTTGGCAAGGTGCTGGATAGCGTCCAGCGTCTCGCCCCGGTGACCGATGAGGGAGCCGATATGCTCGCCGTCAAAGTTGACGGAGAGCCCGTTCTCTGTCTCTTCGATGCATATATTGGCCTCCACGTCCATGTGCTCCAGAAGGCCGCGGAGGAAGCTTTCCAGCTTTTCCGCCTGGGTCTCGGGAACCTCATAGCTCACGCGGACCTTTGCCGGCGCGCTGCCGATACCGAAAAAGCCAGACTTTGCCCGCTCAAGGATCTCCACCGTGACCTCGTCACGGGTCTTGTTCAGCTCGCTTAAAGCGAGGGCAACGGCTTCTTCCTCGGTTTTGCCGGTATATTCAATTGATTTATACATACAGGTAAATCTCCCTTAGTCCTGATAATCCCCGGCGTCGTCGGCCCGGGACTCAGTATTCTTATATCTGTCGGGATCGTAAGCGCGGCCCCTTGCGTAGGTGCGCTTGCCGACCCTGCCGGTGATCTCTTCGGCTGTTTCTTCGGCCTTGGCGTGCTGGCGCTCCCACTCGGATTCCTTCGCCCTCTGAGCGTCCTTCAGATTCTTCTGGATCTTGCTCTTTGAGGTGTTCTTGTTCTGGAAGGAGCCGCCGTTTTCCGCGTAAAGACGCTCGGTCTCTTTGCGCTTTGCCTCAAGCTTCGCCTCTTTTTCAGCCATGCGCTGCCGGTAATCCGCCTCTTCGTCCGCCAGCTGCGCCTTGATGCGCTTGTTCAGGACAGCGTCCTGAATGGCGCTGAAGCCCATGCTGCAGATCCAGTAAAGACCGATGGCAGCAGGCATCATAAAGCCGAAAACCAGGGTGATGAGGGGCATGGTGTAGTTGAGGGACTTCATGGTGTTGGCAGTGGAGTCGTCATTTCCCGCGGTGCTTGCGTTCAGCTTTGTGGACAGGAAGGTGATGACAGCCGCCAGTACCGGAATGAGGAACAGGGCCAATGCCTTGCCCCATACGGCAGGTGATGACCAGTCCGTGTCCATGAAAAAGTTCCACTTGGGCTGCTGAGCCAGATCCAGTCCCAGGAAGTTGTAGGAGAGCTGCTTCAGCTTGTCGGAAAGACCGGCAAAATCGCTGAAATGCTCCGTGATGAACTGGCTCTGAGAGATCTGTTCATAGGCCTTGTTGAGGGTGGAGGTGAAGTTCATGGAGTTGAGCTTCTCCAGGATGGCGCCGCCTTCTTCCAGAAGGGAGCCGGGGACGCCCATCATAATGGTCAGCGGGAAACGGATGGCCTGGTAGAGAGCAAGGAGAATGGGGAAGGGGAGAAGTGTCCAGAGGCAGCCCGACATGGGGTTGATGTGGTTCTCGCGGTAGAGCTTCTGAACCTCCATCTGATACTTCTGGGGGTCACTGCCGTACTGCTTCTCCAGCTCCTTGACCTGGGGCTGAAGCCTTGTGGTGCGGGCCATGCTCTTTTTGCTCTTGATCTGGAAGGGCATCATAATGAGCTTCACTATGAGCGCAAAGAGGATGATAGCCACGCCGTAGTTCGTTGTGAGCTCATAGAGCCACATAAGCAGAACGCCAAACGGCCTTGCAATAGTACTCAACATTTTAAATTGTTCCTTTCCCTGTCTCCGGAGCCGTGCCCCGGAAAAGGATGGTGATGATAACTGTTGCCGCGAAAAGCGGCGTTCGCCTGTCTGTCAGGCGGCCCGACCCTGTCATAAGCGGGCCCCGGGGTCAGGGGACGGGGTCAAAGGGATCGTATTCGCCGAAATGAAAGGGGTGACATCTCATGATCCGCTTAAATGCGAGCCATGACCCCTTTGCCGCGCCGTACTTCTCCAGAGCCTCAATGGCATACTGGGAGCAGGTGGGGATGTAACGGCAGCAGGGCTGCCGCAGGGGAGAGATGTGTTTTCTGTAAAACTTTATAAGAGCGATCAGTACCCTTTTCATCGGTTGTTTCCCTCATCGGATACATCGGGGATAAGCAGGCCCAAACGGCCGCATGTGCGGAGAAAATCCGCCTCCAGCTCGTGATAATCGGAGCCGCGGCTCATCTGCTTTGCCACCACCACAATATCCCATCCGTTTTCCAGCCTGTGAGAGTTAAGTCTGAATATCTCCTTCAGGCGGCGGCGGATCTTGTTGCGATGGACCGCTTTTCCCAGCTTCGTACTGACTGTGATACCCAGCCGGTGGACGCCCAGCCTGTTGCGCCGGCAGTAGATCACCAATCGGGGGCTTCCCGCCCGCTCTCCCTTAGCGTAGAGCCTGCGGAATTCGTAATTGTTTTTAATGGTTTCGACCTTCAAAAAAACACCCCCGGGGACGCGAGAGCGAGACCCTGTGAAAAAAGCCTCGCAGAGTTTCGCCGCGCAGGCGGCGAAATATAATCAGATTAATGAGACAGTCTTGCTCTGCCCTTGGAGCGGCGGCGGGCAAGCACCTTGCGGCCGTTTCTTGTGGACATTCTCTGACGGAAACCGTGAACCTTTGAGCGCTGACGCTTCTTCGGCTGATATGTTCTGAGCATTGTTGCACCTCCTTATTTTCTTCCTCGCAGAGGGCGTATGCCGCCTGCGCCGCGGACTTTTGCCCGCGTTTTGATACTCAACATCGGCGTGTCTGGGCCGCGCCGAAGCAGTTGACAATACATATCCTTTCCGTACTTACGGACAGGCTGAACTATTATACAATCAAAGCTCCGGAAATGTCAACAAATAAATTTTAAAAATACCGTTTGAGATGTCACTTTCGGACCGTTTGGCGGGGGAATAACTATATATCAGACTGTGGACAAACCCTGCTTACGAGAAAAAGCTTCGCAGAATTTCGCCGCCGCAGCGGCGAAACAAATTTGAATCCATTTTTCCCGGGAGCATGTATCAC
>JAFRUW010000002.1 GCA_017438675.1 Oscillospiraceae bacterium
AGCGGTCTCATCGGCGAGGACCCCCAGGGCATCCCCAACAACCTGATGCCCTACATCACACAGGTGGCTGTGGGCAAGCTGGATCACCTGAACGTATTCGGCGACGACTATCCCACCCACGACGGCACCGGCGTCCGGGACTACATCCACGTTGTGGATCTGGCGAAGGGCCACGTGGCGGCTGTGAAGTACGCCGCCGGGCACAAGGGCGCCGAGGTCATAAATCTCGGTACCGGCACCGGCTACTCCGTCCTTGACATCGTGAACGCCTTTGAGCGGGTGAACGGGATAAAGATCCCCTACGTCATCGCTCCCCGCCGCCCCGGCGACATTGCCGAGTGCTACGCGGACACAAAGAAGGCCGCCGAGCTCCTGGGCTGGAAGGCCGAAAAGGATCTGGACGACATGTGCCGCGACTCCTGGAGATACCAGCAGAACTGCGGTAAATAGTCCGACATACGCAAAAAACGGAGGCGGTTTGCCTCCGTTTTTTCGGTTATGGAGTTTTAATCCGTTATTCCTACAACAGCCTTTGCAATCATGATAACATCCTGATTGCTTACCTCGCCGTCTCCGCTCATATCTGCGGCTTTAAGCTGTGTCTCGTTAAACTCCGCAAGATTTACAACGTACCGCGCTGTCAGAATCAGATCGTCGTTGCCAACCGAGCCATCCGCGTTAACGTCGCCAGTAACAGGAGACGGCTGGCTGTTATTATCCATCACCATACCGATATAGTTCGGCCTTACGAAATACACATAATCATTTTCCTTTAACAGCTCAACTGTATCAAGGACGGCTTCTCTCGATTTCTCTTCCAGCTTAATGACTATCACCTGACGTTCTGTTAATCCGTTGTCAAAGGACTCTGCCGCGACACGATCAGTTTTAATCGCCTTTACATTCGGAAAAAGCTCTTCATAGCCGGTTGTTCTTTTTATGCCTTTCTTCAAAGTAACAACCACTTCATCAAGCACAAAATCCTGTAATTTGTACTTTTCCTTATAGACGCTCGTTCTGGTTTCCTCATCCATAACGTCACTGAAATCGGGATCATCAATATTCGCTTTATCAATTGCCCATGCCATCGTGCCGCCCAGCATCAGAACAGCAAGCAGCAGTGAAACGACTCTGATTATTCTCTTCATTGTAATTTCTCCTCCTTTTAAGCATTGTTTATTACGCAACATAAATCCGCTTTGATTCTTATTATCAGCCAATTTAATTATACCAAAAATGGGGGGGGTGTCAACAATTGTTTTATAAAAAAGAGGTGAAAATATTTAGAAAAAGCACTGATGCACGCAAATGCGGCGGGCCGAAAAGGCCCGCCGCAGTTTTTGTT
Source organism: Oscillospiraceae bacterium (assembly GCA_017438675.1). Taxonomy (GTDB): domain Bacteria; phylum Bacillota; class Clostridia; order Oscillospirales; family Oscillospiraceae; genus SIG495. The sequence continues at coordinate 1,346 of JAFRUW010000002.1, forward strand.
TATTCAGTCTTTATTTGCCGCCCTCAAGCTGCCTGCATATAGCCTGATACGTCTCCTCGGAAAGGTCGTGCTCCACCTTGCAGGCGTCGGCACGGGCGGTCTCCTCGTCAACTCCCAGCTCACGGAAAAACCGGGTCAGGGTCTTGTGACGGCTGTAGATCCGCCTTGCTATATCATACCCCTTGTCCGTCAGGGAGATTGTGTTGTCCGCCTCCATGTTTATATAGCCGTTTTCCCTCAGCTTCTTCATGGCGACGCTGACGGAGGGCTTCGTAACGCCCAGGCCGGCGGCGATATCCACGGACCGGGCATAGCCCTTCCGCTCCTGAAGCATAAGTATCTGCTCCAGATAGTCCTCCGCCGATTCATAAATCTTCACGGTCATCCCTCCTTCGGGTGATTCCTGTGAAATAATTATATCATCCCGATTGAGAGGTTGCAAGGTATCTTTTTTCAATTCCGTCACTTCCCTTCGGTATCCGCGGTTTTGTGACACGTTCCGGCCATGGGGCAGCATCCGCAGTTATACCCGCAGGAGGATTTGCCC